>JAUYQP010000047.1 GCA_030697205.1 Mycobacteriales bacterium | reverse complement strand
CCACCCCCGCCAAGGCCACCACCCCCGCCAACGCCACCACCCCCGCCAAGGCCACCACCCCCGCCAAGGCCACCGCGCCGAGGAAGGCCGCCCCCGCCAAGGCCGTCAAGCCCGCCACCGCCGGCAGGCCCGCCAAGGCTGCTGGGGCCGCGAAGGCGACGGACCGCCTCGCACCTGCGACGCGCACCACCCGGGCGGCCGCGTCCTCGCGCGCCGTCGCCGCTACCGACCCGAAGGGCGCCAGCGTGACGACGACGACCGGTCCGACCCCCCGCGGGAGCGCGACGATCCGCTCCTCCATGGACGGTCAGCCCATGCAGCTCGACGAGAACGCCCTGCTCCACGTCAGCGGGCTGAAGAAGTACTTCCCGGTCAAGCGCGGCATCATCCTGCAGCGCACCGTGGGCAACGTGAAGGCCGTCGACGGCCTCGACTTCACCGTCCACAAGGGCGAGACACTCGGCCTGGTCGGTGAGTCCGGGTGTGGCAAGTCGACGACCGGCCGGCTGCTGACCCGCCTTCTCGAGCCGACCGCCGGCACGATCAAGCTCGAGGGCCGCGACATCTCGCACGCGAGCCGCGAGGAGCTGCGCCCGCTGCGCCGTGACTTCCAGATCATCTTCCAGGACCCCTACTCCTCCCTGAACCCGCGGCACACGATCGGCACCATCGTGGGTGCGCCGTTCCGGATGACGGGTGTGAAGGCCACCGAGTCCGAGATCAAGAAGCAGGTCCAGGACCTGCTGGCGCTCGTCGGGCTCAACCCGGAGCACTACAACCGCTACCCCCACGAGTTCTCCGGCGGCCAGCGCCAGCGCATCGGCATCGCCCGCGCGATCGCGCTCAAGCCCAAGCTGATCATCTGCGACGAGCCGGTCTCGGCCCTCGACGTGTCGATCCAGGCGCAGGTCGTGAACCTGCTCGAGGACCTGCAGAACGAGTTCGACCTCACCTACGTCTTCATCGCGCACGACCTGTCCGTGGTCCGCCACATCTCCGACCGCGTCGCCGTGATGTACCTCGGCAAGATCGTCGAGATCGCCGACCGGGTGAGCCTCTACGAGCACCCCATGCACCCCTACACCCACGCGCTGATGTCCGCCGTGCCGGTGCCCGACCCAGAGAAGGAGGGCAAGCGCGAGCGCATCCTGCTCACCGGCGACGTGCCGAGCCCCCTCGACCCGCCGCCTGCCTGTCCCTTCCACACCCGGTGCTGGAAGGCTCAGGAGATCTGCAAGACCGTCGAGCCGCCGCTGCGCGACCTCGACGTGGGCCATGCCGTTGCCTGCCACTTCGCCGAGGAGAGGACCCTCATCTGATGGTGACCTTCCTGTCCGTCCTGCTCGTCATCACGAGCCTGCTGCTCATCGTCCTGGTGCTCCTGCACAAGGGGAAGGGCGGCGGTCTGTCCACGATGTTCGGCGGTGGCGTCTCGTCCTCGCTCGGCGGCAGCGCCGTCGTCGAGAAGAACCTCGACCGCATCACGATCGTCTGCGGGCTGGTCTGGAGCGTGAGCATCATCGCGCTGGGCCTGCTGCTCAAGGAGACCGGCGCGGCCTGACGGCACGCCCTGCACGCACCGATGGGAGCCGTTCGGGGGATCCGCGCAGCGACACCCGGACGTAGACTGGCCGTAACACCCCGAACGAAGGAGCACCAGTGGCAGGCGGCAACGCGATCCGGGGCAGTCGAGTGGGCGCCGGACCCATGGGCGAGGCCGAGCGCGGCGAGCAGGCCCCGCGCCGTCGCATCGCGTTCCACTGCGCCAACGGCCACGAGACGAGGCCCTCGTTCTCCGACGAGGCAGCGATCCCCGAGATCTGGGACTGCCCGCGCTGCGGGTTCCCCGCCGGGCAGGACAAGGACAACCCGCCGGCGCAGACCAAGACCGAGCCCTACAAGACCCACCTCGCCTACGTCCGCGAGCGCCGCAACGCCGAGGACGGCGAGGCGATCCTTGCCGAGGCCCTGGCCAAGCTGCGCGGCAAGTAGCCCACAGCTCCAGGCGTACGACGCACACCGCCCGCGCTCCGGTTCCCGGCGACGCGGGCGCTGTCGTCTCCCACCCACGCGCCTTGCGGTCTTGCGTCATAGCGCGTGAGCGTGACCCTCTCCTGAGTTTTGATGACGTCACGGACGGGGGGTGAGGGTCAGGAGCGGGGAGGGTCCGGGGGTGAGGGCGGGAGCATCCCGGCGGCGGCCTCGTCGAGCAGCCACAGCGTCCGTGACCGCCCCGCTGGGCCGGCGGCGGGCACCTGCACGCGATCCGCGCCCGACAGCGCGGCGGCGACCACCTCGGCCTTGTCCGCTCCGGCCACGACCAGCCAGACCTCGCGGGCCGCGGTGAGCGCGGAGAAACCCAGGGTGACCCGGGTCGGAGGTGGCTTCGGGCAGCCGCGCACCGCGAGGACCGTGCGCTGGTCGTGGGCGGCGGGTGACTCGGGGAAGATCGAGGCCGTGTGGCCCTCTGGTCCGATCCCGAGCAGGAGCACGTCGAACGCCGGCACGACCTGGTCGTCGGACGTGGCTGCCGCGAGCTCAGCGGCGTAGCGCTCGGCGGCCGCGTCGGGGTCGTCACCATCGGGTCCATCGAGCGCACCGATCGGGTGGACCCGCGCCGGGTCGAGGTCGAGGGCGTCGAGCAGGGCCTCGCGGGCCTGCCGCTCGTTGCGCTCCGGGTCCTCGGAGGCGACGAAGCGCTCGTCGCCCCACCACACGTCGACCCGGCTCCAGTCGACCGCGGACCGTGCGGGCGACTCCCGCAGCGCCCGCAGGGAGGCGATGCCGACCCCGCCTCCGGTGAGCACGACCGACGCGGTGCCCCGGGCGGCCTGGGCGTCGGCGAGCCGGGTGACGAGCCGCGCGGCGACGGCGGCCGCGAGCACGTCGGGGTCGCGGTGGACGACGACCGTCGGCGCTGCGCTCATCGAGGTGCCTCCCGGGCGGTCAGCTGGTCGTGAGCGCGGGGTCGGGGTCGCTGTCGAGCGCGGGGTCCTGCCAGACGTGGGTGCGCAGGGGGGACAGGGTCGCGAGCCCTGCGATGCCGGTGACGTGGCCGAGCGCCTCGGCGTAGGTCTCGTCGGCGTCGAGGCGGCGCAGCTCCTCGGCCAGCAGGTCGCCGAGGTCGCGGCGGGGCAGCGGCAGCGCGCGGTCGGGCTGGCCCGTGCGCGACATGGTGGCGGTGCGCCCGTCGGTGCGCGTCAGGCGCACCTCCTGGCCGCCGACAGCCAGCCGCACCCCGGTGACGCCCGGTCCGGGGGAGTCCTCGACGGTGACGTCGACCCCGAGCCGACCGCCGAGCCAGCCGGCCAGCAGCGCTCTCGACGGGTTGGTCGCCTCGCCGGAGACCTCCACCGCCTCGACGTCACCGGACAGCGCGTCGAAGGCCGACGCGCACAGCGAGCGCCACAGCGTGGTGCGTGCCCAGGCGAGGTCGGTGTCGCCAGGCGCGAAGTCGCCGCCCCGGGTCCGCAGCGCCGCGAGCGGGTCGGCGGCGGCAGCGGCGTCGGTGATGCGGCGATCGGCGATGACGCCCAGCGGGTCGTGCGCGATGAGGTGCGGGGGCTCGCCGAACCACCACGTCACGACGGGCGCGTCGGGGGCGAGCAGTGGCAGGACGACCGATTCGGCGTGCAGGGCCAGCCGGCCGTACATCCGCATGACGACCGCCTCGCCCGGCCCGAGCCGCCCGCCGACGGAGACCTCCGCGTCGAGCCGGGGCTCCGGCGCATCAGGCCTGCGGCGTACGACGACCAGCAGTCGGCACGGGTGCTGGGCGGCGGCGCGCGTGGCGGCCTGCTCGGCCTCCGCGACGAGGTTCTCGTCGACGACGGCGACCAGCGTGAGGGCCAGCCCGCTCGACACCGAGCCGGCCAGCCGTCGCTCCGCGGCGAGCGCCTTCACGACCGAGGTGCCCGAGGTGTCCCACAGCGTGGTCATGAGGCGCTCACGGCCGGCGCCAGGTGCGGCCGTCGCGGGCCAGCATCTCGTCGGCGGCCCGCGGCCCCCACTCGCCGGCGCGGTAGGGCTGGGGTCCGTCGTCCTGGGACAGCCACAGCTGCTCGATCGGGTCGACGATGCGCCACGACTCCTCGACCTCCTCGTTGCGCGGGAACAGCGACGCGTCGCCGAGCAGCACGTCGAGCAGCAGTCGCTCGTAGGCCTCGGGGGAGCCCTCGGTGAACGCCTCGCCGTAGAGGAAGTCCATGGCGACGTCGCGGACCTCCATCGTCGTACCAGGGACCTTGGAGCCGAAGCGCAGCGTCATGCCCTCGTCGGGCTGCACCCGCACGACGAGCTGGTTGGCGCCGAGCTCCTCGGTGTCGGAGGTGCTGAAGGGAAGGTGGGGGGCGCGCTTGAAGACCACGGCGATCTCGGTGACGCGGCGGGGGAGGCGCTTGCCGGTGCGCAGGTAGAAGGGCACGCCGGCCCAGCGGCGGGTGTCGACGTCAAGCCGCACCGCGGCGAAGGTCTCGGTGGTGGAGTCGGCTGCGACGCCCTCCTCGGCGAGGTAGCCCTTGACCCGCTCGCCGGCGAGCCAGCCCTGGTCGTACTGGCCGCGAACGGCGTAGGACGCGAGGTCCTTGGGCAGTCGGACCGCACCGAGGACCTTGCGCTTCTCGGTGCGCAGGGACTCCGCGTCGAAGTCGACCGGCTCGTCCATCGCGGTGAGCGCGAGCAGCTGCAGCAGGTGGTTCTGCAGGACGTCACGGGCCGCACCGGTCTCCTCGTAGAAGCCGGCGCGGGTGCCGATGCCGACGTCCTCGGCCATCGTGATCTGCACGTGGTCGACGTGGTGGCTGTTCCAGATCGGCTCGAACAGGGTGTTGGCGAAGCGCAGCGCGAGCAGGTTCTGGACGGTCTCCTTGCCGAGGTAGTGGTCGATGCGGAAGACGTCGCGGGCCGTGAAGACCTCGTCGACGAGGGCGTTGAGCTCGCGGCTGCTCGGCAGGTCGTGGCCGAAGGGCTTCTCGACGACCACGCGCCGCCACGAGCCGGTCGCCTCGTTGTCGGCCATGCCGGTTCGCTGCATCTGGCGCAGCACCGTCGGGAAGGCCGCGGGCGGGATGGAGAGGTAGAAGGCCGCGTTGCCGCCCGTGCCGTGGCTCGCATCGAGGTCGGTGAGCGTCGTGGCGAGGGTGTCGAAGGCCGCGTCGTCGTCGAAGGACCCGGGCAGGAACTTCGTCGCCTCGGCGAGCCGCTGCCAGACCTCCTCGCGCCACTCGGTGCGGGCTCCGGCCTGCGCGGCCTTGCGCGCGACCTCCTCGAACTCGCCGTCGCCCCAGTCGCGGCGGGCGAAGCCGAGCAGCACGAAGCCGGGCGGGAGCAGGCCGCGGTTGGCCAGGTCGTAGACGGCCGGGATGAGCTTCTTGCGGGCGAGGTCACCGGTGACGCCGAAGACGACCAGCGCGCAGGGCGACGGGACGCGGGGCAGCCGGCGGTCGCGCGGGTCGTGCAGCGGGTTGGTCAGCGGGTCGGTCACGACAGCGCTTCGACCACGCGCTCGAGCCCCGCGCTGGTGGTGACGTGCAGTCGCAGCACCGGGCGGCCCTTGTCGGCGAGCACGGTCGCGTCACCGGCGGCCTGCGCGGCGAGCAGGGTGCCGAAGCTGAACGGCCGGTCAGGCACCTCGAGGTCGTCGGTCACCAGTCCCGTGACCTGCAGGAAGCAGCCGACCGGGGTCCCGCCCTTGTGGAACTGGCCGGTGGAGTGCAGGAAGCGCGGCCCCCACCCGAACGTCGTCGGCCGCTCGCACTGCTGCGCCAGAGACCCGCGCACGCGGGCCAGTGCGGCGTCGCGCTCGCGGTCGAGATAGGCCATCACCGCGAGGTAGCCGCGGTCGTCGAGTCGGCCGAGCAGCGCCTCCACCGCCCCCTCCACCGTGGTGACGCCGTCGAGCAGTCCGGGGGTGCCGTGGACCTCGACGCCGTCGTCGACGAAGGCGGGAGCGGCCGGCTCGGGCTGGGCCTCGAGCAGCCCGCGGGCAGCGACCTTGGCGCTCTCGACGTCGGGCTGGTCGAAGGGGTCGAGCCCGAGCAGGTGGCCGGCGACGGCGGTCGCGACCTCCCAGACGACCAGCTGGGCCCCCAGTGGGCCGGTGACCCCGGTGCCTTCCGCGGGGGCGTCACCGATCCGCACGACGTGCACGTCGGGGGCAGGGAAGCGCACCTCGGGCGCGGAGGCGTCGACGACGACGGGGAGCAGGCCACGGCCGAGCTTGCCGGTGGACTCCGCGACGAGCTGCTCGGTCCAGTCGCCGAAGCCGACGAGCGTCGAGCCGGAGGCGTCGATCGCGAGCTTGTCGCGCGAGGGGTCGCCGGCGAGCGCCGCGCCGAGCTCCACCCCAACTTCGATCAGGCCGGGAGCGGAGGCCTCGGCCAGCAGAGCCTCGACGTCGACGCCCGCCAACGCGGAGGGCACCAGGCCGAAGGCGGTCAGCGCGCTGTAGCGGCCGCCGACGGTCGGGTCGGCGAGGAAGACCGCGCGGTAGCCGAGCTCCGCGGCGAGCGAGGCGAAGGGCGAGCCCGGGTCGGTCACGACGACCATCCGAGAGGCGGCGTCGACGCCGGCGCCCTCGAAGGCGGCCGCGAAGGCGCGCCGCTGGCTGTCGGTCTCCACGGTGCCGCCGCTCTTGCTCGACACCACGACGACGGTGCGGGTGAGGTCGCCGGACAGCGCGGTGCGGACCTGGTCGGGATGGGTGGAGTCGAGGACGACCAGCGGCCGGCCGGCCGAGGCGCAGATGACCTCGGGAGCGAGCGAGGAGCCGCCCATGCCGCAGAGCACGACGCGGTCGACGCGCTCGGCGCGCAGGGCGTCGCGCAGGGCCAGCAGCCCGGGGAGCAGCGGCCGCGAGCGCTCGACGGCGTGCAGCCAGCCCAGCCGGGTCGCGGCCTCGGAGCCGTCGACGAACAGCGTCGGGTCGCCGGCAGCCAGCCGGGTCGCGACGTCGTCGGCGCGCAGTCGCCCCAGGGCAGCGGCCTGCGCGACGGCGGCGGCCCCGGTGGTGCGGACCTGCACCGTCACGCGCTGCCCTCCCGCGACGCCGCGGCGGGTCCCTCGCCGACGGGCTTCACGGCACCCGCGGGCATGACCTCGGCCCCTGCCGCCTCCAGCTGCGCGGTGACCGACTCGATGAGGGAGTTCCAGGCGTCCTCGAACTTCGCGACCCCCTCGACCTCGAGCAGCTCGGTCACCTCGGCGAGGTCGATGCCCGCGTCGGCGAGGTCGCGCAGCACCTGCTCGGCGTCGGCGTAGGTCGACGTCACCGTGTCACCGCGGACGACGCCGTGGTCGGCGACGGCCTCCAGGGTGGCCTCCGGCATAGTGTTGACGGTGCCCGCGGCGACCAGCTCGACGACGTACTGCGTGTCGTCGTACGCCGGGTCCTTGACCCCGGTCGAGGCCCACAGCGGGCGCTGCGGCGTCGCGCCGTCGGTGGCGAGCGAGGCCCAGCGCGTGGTCGAGAAGACCCGTTCGTAGGCCTGGTAGGCCAGTCGCGCGTTGGCGATGGCGGCGCGGCCGCGCAGGTCCGGGCGACCTGCCTTGTCGAGGCGGGCGTCGATCTCGGTGTCGACGCGCGAGACGAAGAACGACGCGACGGACGCCATCGTCGACAGGTCATGGCCGTTGTCGCGGGCCTGCTCGAGCCCGGCGAGGAAGGCCTCCATCACGGCGTCGTAGCGCTCGAGGGAGAAGATCAGCGTCACGTTGACGCTGATGCCTGCCGCGAGCACGGCGGTGATCGCGGGCAGGCCGGCCAGGGTCGCCGGGATCTTGATGAGCAGGTTGGACCGGTCGACCAGCCACCACAGGGCCTTGGCCTCCGCGACGGTGCGCGCGGTGTCGTGTGCGAGCCGCGGGTCGACCTCGATCGAGACCCGCCCGTCGACGCCGTCGGTCGTGTCGTAGACCGGGCGCAGGACGTCGCAGGCCCACCGCACGTCGTACGCCGTGAGCGCGCGGACGCTCTCCCCGACGTCGGTCCCGCGCAGCGCGAGGTCGCGGACCTGCTCGTCGTAGGCGGCGCCGTCGGACAGCGCCTTCTGGAAGATCGACGGGTTGGTCGTCACGCCGACGACGTGGGAGTCGGCGACGAGCGCGGCGAGGTTGCCGCTCGTCAGGCGGGCGCGGGACAGGTCGTCGAGCCAGACCGCCACCCCCGCGGCGGAGAGGTCGGCGAGAGGGACGGTCACAGGAAGCTCCTAGTTGCCGGTGGTGGACCCGCGGGTGAGGCCCAGTGCGCTCATCGAGGCGTGTGCTGCTGCCACTGCCCGCTCCGCGGTCAGGCCGAACTGCTCGTAGAGCACGGAGTAGGGGGCGGACGCCCCGAAGTGCTCCAGGGACAGCGGGACGCCGGCCTCGCCGATCCACTCCCACCACGACTGGGCGATGCCGGCCTCGATGGAGACGCGGACCCGGACGTCGGGCGGGAGCACGGTGTGGCGGTAGGCCTGGTCCTGCTCGCGGAACCACTCGACGCACGGCATCGAGACCACGCGGGTCGGGGTGCCCTCGGCCTCGAGGAGCTCGCGAGCGGCGAGGGCGATCTGCACCTCCGAGCCGGTCGCGAGCAGGAGCACCTGCGGTGCGCCGTCGGAGGCGTCGGCGAGGACGTAGCCACCCCTCGCGGTGCCGTCGGCCGAGCCGAGGACGGAGCGGTCGAGCGTGGGGACGTTCTGCCGGGTGAGGGCCAGGGCGGCGGGCCGGTCGGTGTGGCCGAGGATCGTGCGCCACGCGACCGCGGTCTCGTTGGCGTCGGCCGGGCGCACCACGTCGAGGCCCGGGATCGCGCGGAGCGACGCGAGGTGCTCGATCGGCTGGTGGGTCGGGCCGTCCTCGCCGAGCCCGATCGAGTCGTGGGTCCAGACGTAGGTGACGGGCAGCTTCATCAGCGCCGCGAGCCGCGCGGCCGGGCGCATGTAGTCGCTGAAGACCAGGAAGGTCCCGCCGTAGACGCGCGTGCCGCCGTGCAGCGCGATGCCGTTCATGACCGAGCCCATGGCGTGCTCACGGATGCCGAAGTGCAGCACCCGGCCGTAGGGCCCGCCCTGGAACTCCTTGCTCTGCCGGTCCGACGGCAGGAAGGACGGCTCGCCCTTGGGGGAGGTGTTGTTGCTCTCCGCGAGGTCGGCCGAGCCGCCCCACAGCTCGGGCAGCAGCGGAGCGAGCGCGGTGAGCACCTCGCCGGACGCCTTGCGGGTCGCGACGCCCTTGGGGTCGGCCGGGAAGGTGGGGATCGCCTCGGCCCAGCCCGCGGGCAGGGTGCGGGTGACGAGCCGGTCGAGGAGGGCGGCACCCTCGGGGTTGCCCTCGCGCCAGGCGGTGAAGGTCTGCTCCCACTCGGCCCGCAGCGCCCGGCCGCGGTCCTTGACCTCGCGGGCGTGGGCGAGCACGTCGTCGGGGACCTGGAAGTCCTGCGCCGGGTCGAGCCCGAGCGCCTCCTTGGTCGCCGCGACCTCGGCCGCGCCCAGGGCCGCGCCGTGGGCCTTGCCGGTGCCCTGCAGGGTCGGGGCGGGCCAGCCGATGATGGTGCGCAGCGCGATGAACGACGGCCTCTCGGTCTCCTCGCGGGCCGCGGTCAGAGCGGCGTCGAGAGCCGCGACGTCCTCGGCGTAGGCGCCGTCCTCGCTCAGCCAGTCGACGCGCTGCACGTGCCAGCCGTAGGCCTCGTAGCGCGCGCAGACGTCCTCGGTGAAGGCGATGCGGGTGTCGTCCTCGATGGAGATGCGGTTGTCGTCCCAGAGCAGCACGAGCCCGCCGAGGCGCTGGGTGCCGGCGAGGCTGCTGGCCTCGGCGCTGACGCCCTCCTGCAGGTCGCCGTCGGAGGCGAAGCACCAGGTGGTGTGGTCGAACGGCGACTCGCCGGGGGCGGCGTCGGGGTCGAGCAGGCCGCGCTCGCGGCGGGCCGCCATGGCCATGCCGACGGCGTTGCCGATGCCCTGGCCGAGCGGCCCGGTCGTCGTCTCGACGCCGGGGGTGTGGCCGTGCTCGGGGTGCGCGGGCGTGAGCGAGCCCCACTGCCGCAGCGCCTTGAGGTCGTCGACAGACAGTCCGTAGCCCGACAGCAGGAGCTGGGTGTAGAGCGTCAGCGACGAGTGGCCGCAGGACAGGACGAAGCGGTCGCGACCGACCCACGAGGGGTCGCTCGGGTCGTGGCGCAGGTGGCGTTGGAAGAGCAGGTACGCCGCCGGGGCGAGGCTCATCGCGGTGCCCGGGTGGCCCGAGCCGGCCTTCTCGACGGCGTCGGCGGCGAGGGCGCGCGCGACGTCGACGGCGCGCCGGTCGAGGTCGGTCCAGGTGAGTGTCACGGGAGCGGGCGAGCCCTTCGTCTGCAGGCGTCCGGGGCGGGATCCGGCGCGTGCCCGGAGCCTAGCGTTGGCCCCGACGCCCTCCGAGGGGCCGGACCCGGGAGGGCGTCGCGGGGGCGTGACACGGCCCACGCGGGTCCCGGCAGGTCGGACGGGCGTCGCGTCGGTAGAGTCTGCGCCGTGACGACGCTGGCGGGGCCGACCGGTGCGCCCGCGGCCGCTGGTGCTGACGCGGCGACCGTCGAACCCGTCTCGCGGGCGGCGCGCACTCGCGCCGTCGTGATGGCCTACGTCGCGCTCACCAAGCCGCGCATCATCGAGCTGCTGCTCGTCACGACGGTCCCGACGATGGTCCTCGCCGAGCGCGGCCTGCCGTCGCTGTGGCTCGTCGCCGCGACCCTGGTCGGCGGCTCGCTCGCCGCGGGCAGCGCCAACGCGCTGAACTGCTGGTACGACCGCGACATCGACTCGGTGATGCAGCGCACCCAGCGCCGCAGCCTGGTGCGCCACACCGTCTCCGACCGCGGCGCGCTCGTCTTCGGCCTCGTGCTCGGTGTGGTCGCGACGGCCTGGCTCGCCGCCACGACCAACCTGCTGTCGGCGCTGCTCGCCGACGCCGCGATCGCCTTCTACGTGCTCGTCTACACGATGGTGCTCAAGCGCCGCACGTCGCAGAACATCGTGTGGGGCGGGGCCGCGGGCTGCATGCCGGTCGTCATCGGCTGGTCCGCGGTGACGGGCACCCTCGCGTGGGAGGCCCTGGTCCTCTTCCTCGTCGTCTTCTTCTGGACGCCGCCGCACTTCTGGGCGCTCGCGATGCGCTACCGCGACGACTACGCCGCAGCCGGTGTCCCGATGCTGCCGGTCGTCGCCACTCCCCGCCAGGTCACCGTGCGGATGACGGCGTACTCCTGGGCGATGGTCGCGACCTCGGTGCTGCTGGCCTGGCCGCTGGGGTCCTCCGGCGCGATCTACACCGTCAGCGCGGTCGTGCTCGGCGGGGTCTTCCTCGCCGAGGCGCACCGCCTGCAGGCCAAGGTCAAGCGCGGCGCCGACGTCAACCCGATGCGGCTGTTCCACTGGTCGATCAGCTATCTCGCGCTGCTGTTCCTCGCGGTGGCCGTCGACCAGCTGGTCTGACGTGCGCGTCTGCCTCGCCACCTGCACGGCCTTGCCCGCGCTCGACGACGACGGGCCCGCCCTGCTGGCGGCCCTCGCCGACGAGGGGCTCGCTGCCGAGGTCCGCGCCTGGGACGACCCGAGCGCCGACTGGGGCTCCTACGACCTCGTCGTGGTCCGCACGACCTGGGACTACTGGGACCGGCTGCCCGAGTACCTCGCGTGGGCCGAGGCCGTCCCGCGGCTGGCGAACCCGGCGTCGGTGATCCGCTGGAACACCGACAAGCGCTACCTGCGCGACCTCGCCGACGCGGGCGTGCCGGTGGTCCCCACGACGTTCCTCGCGCCGGGCGAGCCCTTCGCGGCACCCGAGGGGGAGTACGTCGTGAAGCCCTCGGTGTCGGCCGGCTCGTCGGACACCGCGCGGTTCGGGCCCGGTGAGGCGGCGGACGCGGCAGCGCTGGTCGCCCGGGTCCACGCGGTGGGCAAGCACGTCATGGTCCAGCCCTACGTCGCGGGCGTGGACGGCGAGGGGGAGACCTCGGTGCTGTCCTTCGGCGGCGAGGTGAGCCACGCGATCCGCAAGGCGCAGATCCTCTACCCCGGAGCCGGGGTCGTGGAGCGGTCGCCCGGGCTCGAGGTCATCTCGGCGCGGACCGCGACACCCGAGCAGGTCGCGGTCGCGGCGGCCGCCGTCGCCGCCGTCCCGGGCGAGGTCCTCTACGCGCGGGTCGACATGGTGCCCGGGCCCGACGGGCCGACGGTGCTCGAGGTCGAGGTCACCGAGCCGTCGCTGTTCCTGGGCTTCGCCGACGGCGCTGCCGGGAGCTACGCGCGGGCGGTCGCCGGGGCCGTGCGGGCAGCCTCGACCGGCTGAGCGGTCTCGCGCGGACGGGTCGCGAGGACCAGCCGGACGGCTGCGACGAGGGTCACGCAGGCGCCCACGAGGTGCAGCGCGACCAGCACCACCGGCAGGTCCGTGGCGTACTGCACGAAGCCGAGCGCGCCCTGGGCGACCTCGACGACGAGCAGGTCGCGCACCGCCCGGACCGCGTGGTCGGGGGAGCCGGTGGCCCGCAGGGCGACCCACAGGCCGGCGGTGGCGCCGACGAGCAGCATCACCAGGTCGGCGTGCAGCTGGCTCATCGACGCGGGGTCCAGACCGGTGCGGGTCGCGAGGACGTCACCGGAGTGCGGGCCGCTGCCGGTGACGACGGTGCCGACGACGAGGACGGCGGCGGTGAGCCACAGCAGCGCGGTCGCGCTGCGCTGCAGCAGCGGCAGGACCGGGCGGCGGGGCTCGGCGCGGACCTCGTCGTGGAGCCTGACGGCCAGCCCGATCAGGACCATCGAGAGCAGGAAGTGGCCCATGACGGTCCACGGGTTGAGGCCGGTGAGGACCGTGATCCCGCCGAGGACGGCCTGCGCCGGGATGCCGAGGAAGCCCAGCACCGCCAGGCGCTTCACCCGGCGGCTGCCCTGCCGCAGGGCGACGACGAGCAGCGCGACCACGACCGCGAGGAGCACGAAGGTGAGCAACCGGTTGCCGAACTCGATGACGCCGTGGACGGCGTACTCCTCGGTCGGGGTGAAGGTGCTGTCGGTGCAGCGCGGCCAGGTCGGGCAGCCCAGACCGCTCGAGGTCAGCCTGACCGCCCCGCCGGTGACGACGATGACGCTGTTGGCGACCACCGAGGCGAGCGCGAGGCGGCGGAGCAGCACCCGTCGAGCGTACGGCCGGCGGCGTCACCCGTCCGGGTGGAGCCGCGTGGTCTGCACCACCCTGGCCGCCGGGGCACTGGTGGAACACCGGTCCGGGGGCTAGCGTTGTCCAGGCGTACCTGCCCGGATACATGGCCCCCGGTCCCTAAAAGCGTCGCCAAGAGCGACACACCGCCGTGAGGCGACCTGACCGGGTGGGTGCGTTCTTGGAAGAGCGGCCGTCCCTCGGGGCGGCCGTTCTCCTGTCAGCCCGTTGCGAGAGGACCCCGATGAGCGAGGAGCACCCGGCGCATGCCCCGCGCCCGCCGCGCTGCCGGCCGCTGCCGCCGTCGGTCGTCGCCGAGGTCGCCGACGACGCGCACGAGCACCAGGAGGCCGAGCTGCTGCACCGCCTCGGCCACGCCCTCGCCGACCTGCCCGACGCGGAGCGGACCGCGGTGGTGGCGGCGATCGGCTACGCCGGCGGGCCGGTCGGCGCGGCGATGGAGCTCGACCTCGACGTCGAGGACGCCGACGCGCTCACCCGCAACGGGCTGCAGCTGCTGCGCGCCGCGCTCGACGACGTCGACGCCCACGGTCGCCCCCTCGACTGACCGCCGCGCGGTCCGGTCTGTCCCGGAACGTGGTGATCGGTGACGCCACCTCGTCGGGAAAGCCGGGACGGCGGCGGCGCGGGTGGCCTAGGGTGGGCGCATGACGCACCAGCGCCGCTACTTCGCCGAGACCCGGGACGGGTCCGGCTCCTAGCCGCGCACACCCCGGGTCAGCGACCCGGGCGCCTCCCGGGTCGGACCCCGAACGAGGAGGAGCACCACCGTGAACGTCACCGTGATCGACACCCCCGCTGTCACCGGCACCGTCCCGACCGTGTCCGCCGGCCGGGCCGAGATGGACGCGATCGACGCCGAGATCCGGGCGCTCGTCGCCCGCCGGGTCGAGATGTCCCAGCAGATCCAGGCCTGCCGCGCGGTCGAGGGGCTGCGGGGCAACCAGCACGTCCGCGAGGTCGAGGTGATCCGCGGCTACAGCGACGCCCTCGGCCGCCCCGGCGCCGCGATCGCGATGGAGCTGCTCACCCTCTGCCGCGGTTGATCATCAGGGGGTCCGCACGCGACGCGCCGGCGAGTTGCGTGCACACCGCCTGTTGATCATGCAAGTGGGGTGCGGGCCGTCGGCGGGGCGGGTCACTCCCAACGGAAGAGGCGCGACGCGGCGGTGAGGGCCGCGACGGCCCAGGCTCCCAGCACGGCCAGCGACGACAGGGGTACGCCGGAGCCGTCCGCGAGGACGGCGCGCAGGCCGTCGGACAGCGCGGCGGTGGGCAGCAGCCCGGCGAGCCCCGCGACCGGGCCGAGCTCGTCGACCGGGAAGACCACTCCACCGAGCACGAGCAGCACGAGCCAGACGAGGTTGGCCGCGGCGAGGGTGGTGAGCCCGCGCAGGGTCCCGCCGAGCAGCAGGCCCAGGCCGCTGAAGGCCGCGGTGCCGAGGGCGACCAGACCGACGACGCCGAGCGGGCTGCCGGTGGGCGACCAGCCGAGGGCGAGGCCGACGCCGGCGATGAGCGAGAGCTGGAGCACCTCGACAGCCAGCACCGCGAGGGTCTTGGCCAGCAGCAGCACCGACCGGGGCAGGGGCGTCGCGCCGAGGCGCTTGAGCACGCCGTACTGGCGCTCGAAGCCGGTCCCGATCGCCTGGCCGGTGAAGGCGGTCGACATGACGGCCAGGGCCATCAGGCCCGGGACGAAGAAGTCGGCGCGCTCGCCGCGAGTCGTGGCGCCGGCGACCTCGACGAAGTCGAGCGCGGTGAGGACCACCAGCAGGCCGAGCGGGATCACGAGGGTGAGCAGCAGCTGCTCGCCGTTGCGCAGCAGCAGCACGAGCTCCGTGCGCAGCTGCGACGCGAGCATCGAGGCGCGGGAGGCGGCGCCGGGGCGTGGAGCGAGGGCTCCGGGCGCCCAGGGGGTGGTCATCGCAGCTCCCTGCCGGTCAGCTCGAGGAAGACCTCCTCGAGCGAGCGGGTCTCGACGCGCAGGTCCTCGGCGAGCGCGCCGACCGACGCGCACCAGGCGGTGACGGTGGCGAGCAGCCGAGGGTCGACGGGGCCGGTCACGAGGTAGCTGCCTGGTGTGGTCTCGGCGGCGGTGCACCCGTCGGGCAGCGCGGCCACCAGCCCGTCGAGCGGCAGGGACGCGGTGGTGCGGAAGCGCAGCTGGCCGACCGCGCCGCGGCGGGTCAGGTCGGCCACCGTGCCCTCGGCGACCAGCCGGCCCTCGTCGACGACGACGACGTGGTCGGCGAGCCGCTCGGCCTCGTCCATGAGGTGGGTGGTGAGCACGACGGTGACGCCGTCGCGGCGCAGGCTCTCGACGAGCTCGTGCACCCCCCGGCGGGCCTGCGGGTCGAGGCCGGCGGTCGGCTCGTCGAGGAAGACAAGCTCGGGCCGGCCGACGACGGCGAGCGCCAGCGAGAGCCGCTGCGCCTCGCCGCCGGACAGCCGACGGCAGGCGGTGCGGGCGCTGCCGGTCAGGCCGAGCCGGTCCAGCAGGTCGCCGGGGTCGAGCGGGTCGCGGTGGTACGACGCGAAGAGCCTGAGCACCTCACCGGCCCGCAGCCCGGGGTAGGCGCCGCCGGACTGCGGCATCACGCCGACCCGTGGGCGCAACGCCGGGTCGCGCGGGTCGAGCCCGAGGACGCGCACCGTCCCGCCGTCGACGGACCGGAACCCCTCGCAGACCTCGACCGTGGAGGTCTTGCCCGCGCCGTTGGGGCCGAGCAGGGCGAGCACGGTGCCGGTCTCGACCGAGAAGGACAGGCCGTCGACCGCGGTGCGCGCGCCGTAGCGCTTCACCAGGCCGCTCACGACGAGCGCCGGCTGGCCGGATGGCGCGGCGACCGGGGGAGCGGGGGCGGTCACGGGGCGGAAGGCTAGCCGTCCGCGGGCCCCCGAGCCTGCCGTAAGGGCAGGTGAGGGCACCCTCAGTGAGCGACGCCACGCCGCCGACGCGGGTCCGGGTTCGACGTCGGGCAGCATTTACGCGACACTGACGTTGTGAAAATCGTGGGAGAGCAGACGGGCACGCGCGAGCGCGTCCGTGGGCTGCTCCTCGAGCTCGGCCCGTCGACCGCCGCCGTGCTCGGCGAGCAGCTCGGGCTCTCGCCCGCGGCGATCCGCAAGCACCTCGACGCGCTGCTCGCCGACGGCACCGTCAGCACCCGGGAGCCCCGGCTGCGCGCCGTCACCCGGGGCCGCCCCGCGCGGCTCTACGCGCTCACCGACGCGGGCCACGCCGCTGGGCCCAGCGGCTACGACGACCTCGCGGCCGCGGCGCTGCGCTTCGTCGCCGACCTCGGGGGAGAGGACGCCGTCGAGCGCTTCGCCGAGGCCCGCGGCGCCGACCTCGAGCGCCGCTACGCCGCGATCGTCGCCGGCGCCGACGACAAGCCCGCCGCCCTCGCGGCCGCGCTGTCCGCCGACGGCTACGCCGCGGGCGTCACCGACCAGGGGCTCGGCGTCCAGCTCTGCCAGCACCATTGCCCCGTCCAGCACGTCGCGCAGGAGTTCCCCGTGCTGTGCGACGCCGAGACCGCCGCCCTCGGGCGCGTGCTCGACGTGCACGTCCAACGACTCGCGACCATCGCCCACGGCGACGGCGTGTGCACCACCTTCATCCCGACCGGGAAGGCACCACGATGACCACGACCCAGGACGCCGCGCTCGAAGGGCTCGGCACCTACAAGTTCGGCTGGGCCGACTCCGACGTCGCGGGCTCGACCGCGCGGCGCGGCATCAACGCCGAGGTCGTCGAGAACATCTCGGCGCTGAAGTCCGAGCCGCAGTGGATGCTCGACCTGCGGCTCAAGGGCCTGGGGCTGTTCGCCAAGAAGCCGATGCCGACCTGGGGCTCCGACCTGTCGGGTATCGACTTCGACAACATCAAGTACTTCGTGCGGTCCACGGAGAAGCAGGCGACGTCGTGGGACGACCTGCCCGAGGACATCCGCAACACCTACGACCGGCTCGGCATCCCGGAGGCCGAGAAGCAGCGCCTCGTGGCCGGCGTCGCCGCGCAGTACGAGTCCGAGGTCGTCTACCACCAGATCCGCGAGGACCTCGAGGAGAAGGGCGTCATCTTCGTCGACACCGACACCGGGCTGCGCGAGCACGAGGAGCTCTTCCGGGAGTACTTCGGCTCCGTGATCCCCGTCGGTGACAACAAGTTCGCGGCGCTCAACACCGCCGTCTGGTCCGGCGGGTCGTTCATCTACGTGCCCAAGGGCGTGAAGGTCGACATCCCGCTCCAGGCCTACTTCCGGATCAACACCGAGAACATGGGCCAGTTCGAGCGGACGCTGATCATCGCCGACGAGGGCTCGAGCGTGCACTACGTCGAGGGCTGCACCGCTCCGACGTACAGCTCCGACAGCCTGCACTCAGCGGTCGTCGAGATCATCGTGAAGAAGGACGCCCACGTCCGCTACACGACCATCCAGAACTGGTCCAACAACGTCTACAACCTCGTCACCAAGCGCACCGCGGTGCACGAGGGCGGCCGCATGGAGTGGATCGACGGCAACATCGGCTCCAAGGTCACCATGAAGTACCCCGCCTGCTACCTGCTCGGCGAGCGCGCGTCGGGCGAGACGCTGTCCGTGGCCTTCGCGGGCCCGGGCCAGCACCAGGACGCCGGCGCGAAGATGGTCCACGCCGCCCCCAACACCAGCTCCAACATCGTGAGCAAGTCGGTGGCGCGTGGCGGGGGCCGCACGTCGTACCGCGGTCTGGTGCAGGTGCAGGAGGGCGCGCACGGCAGCAAGGCCAACGTGAAGTGCGACGCCCTGCTCGTCGACACCATCAGCCGCAGCGACACCTACCCCTACGTCGACGTCCGCGAGGACGACGTGTCGATGGGCCACGAGGCGACCGTGAGCAAGGTCGGCGAGGACCAGCTCTTCTACCTGATGAGCCGCGGCCTCACCGACGACGAGGCGATGGCGATGGTCGTGCGCGGCTTCGTGGAGCCGGTCGCCCGCGAGCTGCCCATGGAGTACGCGCTGGAGCTCAACCGCCTCATCGAGCTCCAGATGGAGGGCTCCGTTGGCTGAGTCCATGCAGGCCGCTCTCGCCACCGAGCGCGACGCACTGGGGGACCAGGGCGGTGTGACCGACGGCAGCGTCGCGGTGGGCGTCAAGCCCTCGACGCCGCGGCAGCCGGCGGACATCCGTCCTGAGCGGATGACGTCGTTCGACCCGGACGCCTTCCCGGCCGTCACGGGTCGCGAGGAGGAGTGGCGCTTCACGCCGCTCGACCGGCTCCGCGTGCTCCTCGACGCACCCGAGTCCGACGCGCACCTGCGCATCGACACGGACTTGCCCGAGGGCGTCGAGCTGCTCACGCTGGCGGTCGACGACCCGCTGCTGGCGACGGTCCCAGCCCCCGCTGACCGGCTCGCCGCGCTGGCTCTACGCCGGAGCGGTGGGGCGCTCGTCGTGCGGGTGCCCAAGGCAGCCGAGGTGTCCGAGCCGGTCGTCCTGCGACTGACCGGCACCGGCACGGACGAGGTCGTGTGGGGCCACGTCGTCCTCGACGTCGCCGACCAGGCCGTCGTGCGGGTCGTGCTCGAGCACTCCGGGTCCGCGCGTTACGCCGCGGCGGTCTCGGTGCTGCTTGGCGACGGCGCGTCGCTCGATCTGGTGCAGGTCCAGTCCTGGGACGACGACGCCGTGCACGCGGTGCACGTCGCCACCCGGGTCGGTCGCGACGCGCGGCTGCGCTCCACCCAGGTCACGCTCGGCGGCTCGCTGGTGCGGGTGACCGAGACGGTCGCCTTCGCGGGCCCTGGCGGCGACGTCGACCTGCGCGGGCTCTCCTTCGCCGACGACGGGCAGCACCTCGAGCACCGGCTGTTCGTGGACCACGCGGTGCCGCACTGCCGCAGCCGGGTCACCTACAAGAGCGCGCTGCAGGGGGACCGGGCCCACACGGTCTGGGTGGGCGACGTGCTCATCCGGGCCGGAGCCGACGGCACCGACACCTACGAGCTCAACCGCAACCTGCTGCTGACCCCTGAGGCCCGCGCCGACTCGGTGCCCAACCTCGAGATCGAGACCGGCGAGATCGCCGGGGCGGGTCACGCCAGCGCCACCGGTCGCTTCGACGACGAGCAGCTGTTCTACCTGCAGTCACGCGGCATCCCGGCCGACACCGCGCGCCGGATGGTCGTGAAGGGCTTCTTCGCCGAGCTGCTCGTCGACCTCGGGATCCCCGAGCTCGAGGAGCGACTGCTGGCCGCCGTCGACGCGGAGCTCTCCCGCCGCGACCCCGTCGGAGCCACGGCATGACCGCCCACCGGGTCGCCTCGCTGGCCGACCTCGCCGACGACAGCGCCACCCGCGTCGAGGTCGCCGGCACGCCGATCTGCCTCGCCCGCAGTGGCGGCGAGGTCTTCGCGATCGGCGACGTCTGCAGCCATGCCGACGTGTCGCTGTCCGAGGGCGACGTCGAGAAGGGCGCCGTCGAGTGCTGGCTGCACGGCTCGCGCTTCGACCTTCGCACCGGCAAGCCGACCGGGCTGCCGGCCAACCGCCCCGTCCCCACCTACCCCGTGACGATCGAGGGCGACGACGTCCTCATCGAGATCCAGGAGACCTGACATGGCCACCCTCGAGGTGCGCGACCTCACCGTCACCGTCGACGCAGACGGCGGCACCCGCGAGATCCTCACCGGCGTCACGCTGACGATCCGGGCCGGTGAGGTCCACGCCATCATGGGTCCCAACGGCTCGGGCAAGTCGACGCTCGCCTACGCGCTCGCCGGTCACCCGAAGTACACCGTCACCGGTGGCACCGTCACGCTCGATGGGGCGGATGTGCTGGCCATGACCGTCGACGAGCGGGCCCGCGCAGGGCTGTTCCTCGCCATGCAGTACCCCGTCGAGGTCCCGGGCGTCTCGGTCGCCAACTTCCTGCGCTCCGCGGCCACCGCCGTGCGCGGCGAGGCCCCCAAGCTCCGGCTCTGGGTCAAGGAGCAGAAGGAGGCCATGGTCCAGCTCAAGATGGACACCGCCTTCGCGGAGCGCTCGGTCAACGAGGGCTTCTCCGGTGGCGAGAAGAAGCGCCACGAGATCCTGCAGCTCGAGCTGCTCAAGCCCAAGATCGCGATCCTCGACGAGACCGACTCCGGCCTCGACGTCGACGCCCTCAAGGACGTCTCCGAGGGCATCAACCGGGTCCACGCGGCGGGCGAGACGGGCACGCTGCTCATCACCCACTACACCCGGATCCTGCGCTACGTGAAGCCCGACTTCGTGCACGTCTTCGTCAAGGGTCGCATCGTCGAGCAGGGCGGCCCGGAGCTCGCCGACGAGCTTGAGGCCCACGGCTACGAGAAGTACGGCGCCGCCGCTGACGCGGCGGTCGCGGGCCGGTCGCTTCCCGGTGGCCGCGCGCTCCCCGGTGCGGTGCTGCCCGGTGCGGTGACCCCCGCATGACCACGCTGACGGTCGCGACCGCCCTGGACGTCGACGCCCTGCGCGCCGACTTCCCGGTGCTGTCGCGCACCGTCAACGGCAAGCCGCTGGTCTACCTCGACAGCGCCTCGTCGTCGCACAAGCCGCGGCAGGTCCTCGACGCCGAGCGGGCCTTCGTCGAGCAGCACTACAGCAACGTCCACCGCGGCGTGCACACGCTCTCGCAGGAGGCCACCGACGCCTATGAGCGGGCGCGCGCCACCGTGGCGCGCTTCCTCGGCGCGGCCGACGCCCGCGAGGTCGTCTTCACCAAGAACGTCACCGAGTCGGTCAACCTCGTCGCCTACGCGATGGGCAACGCCACGCCCGGCAGTCCCTTCCACGTCGGCCCCGGCGACGAGGTCTGCGTCACCGAGATGGAGCACCACTCCAACCTCGTGCCGTGGCAGATGCTCTGCGAGCGGACCGGCGCGACCCTGCGCTGGCTGCCGCTCACCGACGAGGGGCGGCTCGATCTCACCGACCTCGCGTCGTTGGTCAACGAGCGCACCAAGGTGCTGGCCTTCACCCACGTCAGCAACCTGCTCGGCACCGAGAACCCCGTCGACGTCCTCGTCGCGCGGGCCCGCGAGGTCGGTGCGCTCACCCTCGTCGACGCCGCCCAGTCCGTGCCGCACCAGCCGGTCGACGTGCAGGCGCTTGGCGCCGACCTCGTCGTCTTCACCGGCCACAAGATGCTCGCGCCCACCGGTGTCGGCGTGCTCTGGGGGCGGCTCGACCTGCTCGACGCGCTGCCTCCCTTCATGGGCGGCGGGTCGATGATCGAGGTCGTCGAGATGGCCGGCTCGACCTACGCGCCCGCCCCCGAGCGGTTCGAGGCCGGCACTCCCGTCATCAGCCAGGCCGTCGCACTGGCCGCCGCCTGCGACTACCTCACCGAGGTCGGGCTCGAGCGCGTCCACAGCCATGAGCAGCTGCTGACGGCTCGCCTGCTCGACGGCATCCGGCGTACTCCTGGGGTCTCGGTCATCGGGCCCGACACGACCGAGCGCAGGGGCAGTGCCGTGTCCTTCGTCGTCGACGGGGTGCACCCGCACGACGTCGGCCAGTCGCTCGACGACCTCGGCATCGCCGTGCGCGTCGGCCACCACTGCGCCGCGCCGGTCTGCCGCCGCTACGGCGTGCCCGCCACCGCGCGCGCGTCGACCTACCTCTACAACACCGAGGCCGAGATCGACGCGCTGCTCGAGGGCATCGTCGGCGTCCAGCGCTTCTGGGGGGCGGGCGGATGAGCGAGTCGATGTACCAGGAGATCATCCTCGACCACTACCGCAACCCCCACCACAAGGGTCTGCGCGACCCCTCCAGCGGTCCCGGGGTCGTCGAGGTGCACCACGTCAACCCGACCTGCGGCGACGAGGTGACGCTCCGCGTCCACGTCGTCGACGGTGTGGTGACCGACGTGTCCTACGACGGACAGGGCTGCTCGATCTCGCAGGCGTCCACCTCGGTGATGACCGACCTCGTCATCGGCCAGCCGGTCGGCGGCGCGCTCGCCAAGCACGAGGCGTTCCTCGAGCTGATGCAGAGCCGTGGGCAGCTCGAGCCGGACGAGGACGTGCTGGAGGACGGGATCGCCTTCGCCGGCGTCTCGCGCTACCCGGCGCGCGTGAAGTGCGCGCTGCTGGGCTGGATGGCGTGGAAGGACGCGACGGCACAGGCCGTCGCGCAGGACAAGGAGACGTCATGACCGACCCTGTGCTCGACACCCCGACCGTCGGTGACGCCCCGAAGCCGGACACCAGCGTGGCCGACATCATCGAGGCGATGAAGGACGTCGTCGACCCCGAGCTCGGCATCAACGTCGTCGACCTCGGCCTGGTCTACGGCGCGCAGGTGCACGCCGACCGCACCGTCACCCTCGACATGACGCTGACGTCGGCGGCCTGCCCGCTGACCGACGTCATCGAGGACCAGACCAACAACGCGCTGGCCCCGCTCGTCGACGCGGTCCGCATCAACTGGGTCTGGATGCCGCCGTGGGGCCCCGACAAGATCACCGACGACGGTCGGGACCAGCTGCGGGCGCTCGGCTTCAACGTCTGAGCCCGAGGACTCGGACGTGGTGCTTCTAGCCGTCGGTGACCACCTCTGGCACGATGTCACCACAACGGCGGACCTGACCCACCAGCTGCTGTCCGGGGAGGGTGGGCTGTGAGCGTGCCGCACGTGACGGTGGCGAGCGGGCGCGCAGCGCCGAGGTCGGAGATCGATCTCGAGCCGGGCTCCCTCGGTTCCCTGGCGCGGGTCGACCTGGCTGCGGTGGCCGCCTGCGGTGCGCAGCTGCGGCGTGTCGTCCGCGAGGCGAGCTCGCTCGAGGAGGCGGCGCAGCAGGTCGCGACCCACCTGCACCAGGCCTTCGGCGACGAGTTCGGCTCCTGCGCGCTCCTGACCCGCGTCTTCGTGACCACGCGTGCCGATGAGCTCGAGGACGAGGTGCGCGCCCTCCTCGATCCGGGTCCGGACGCTGCCCCCTGCCTGGCCCTGCTGGCGACCAGGGGTGCGGTGACGGACTGGGACGACAGACGGCAGTCGCAGGCGCACCAGGTGCTGGCGCTGAGCAGCTCCGACGCCAACCCGCTGGCCGGGATGCCGATGATCAACGGCCTGTTCGAGCAGTTCGGGCTCGTCCCCGACGCGTTCGGTCAGTACGCGCACCGCTCCGCTGCCGCCGACTTCAGCGTCTTCCACGTCGAGGAGGCAGCAGGGAGCCCCCTGGTGCCGGCGCAGGACTTCGTCCACGACTTCGGTGTGCGC
Organism: Mycobacteriales bacterium; assembly: GCA_030697205.1. Lineage (NCBI taxonomy): Bacteria > Bacillati > Actinomycetota > Actinomycetes > Mycobacteriales > Mycobacteriales bacterium. The sequence goes on along the minus strand of JAUYQP010000047.1, from coordinate 105,200 downwards.
TCGGTCCTGGGTGTCGGCTGCGCGCTGGCCGACGGTCGCGTGATCGCGGTCGTGCAGTTCACGCGCGTCCCCCTGCCGGCCTGGCGCGCGCAGCTGTTCGGGGCGCTCGCGGTCAGCCTGCGACTGGCTCTGCTTCCGCTCACGGACGCCCCGGTCTTCGCCGGCGCGGGGACCGCGCCCACGGTCAGGCCGGGGGCGGCCGCGGCCCTTGAGGCGGCCGAGCGGCACGCGCTGGAGCAGCTCGTCACCGTGCTCGGCGACGACCTGCAGCGGCAGGCGGTCGAGCTGCGCTCCGAGGCGGCGCTCGTCGAGGAGCTCCAGCGGTTGGGGAGCGAGCTGGCCTGCGAGCTGGACCTCGAGGCGCTGGTCGCCCTCGTCGTCCGCTCCGCCGTCCGGACCACGGGTGCGACGGTCGGTGTCTGCGTCTTCGACCACGTGGATGCGGACGGCGACACCCGTCGAGGCAGCCACCTGCTCGGCCTGGCCGAGGACGCGCCCACGGCGGCGGCGCTCGTCGAGATGGCCGAGCTGGCCCGCTTGGGGGAGGGCGTGCTGCGGGCCGAGGCGCTGGCCCTCGACGGCGTGGGCAGCTACCTGGCTGCGCCGGTGGTGGCTCGGTGCGGACGGGTGCTGGGCGCTGTTCTGCTGGGTCACCCCGCCCCTACCGCGTTCGGCGCGAGGGCGGAGGCTCTCCTCGTCGGCATCGCCGGTCACGCCGCTCTTGGCCTCGACAACGCGCGCCTGTTCAGCCACCAGCGAGACGCGGCGACGGAGCTGCAGCGCAGCCTGCTGCCGCCCGACCTCCCACCCCGGCCCGGCTTGTCCTTCGACGCGCGCTACCTCCCCGGTGGCGGGGCCGAGGCGACGGTCGGCGGAGACTGGTACGACGTCATCGGGGGTGAGGGCCGGCGCACCGCGATGGTCGTCGGCGACGTCATGGGCCGCGGGCTGCGGGCCGCCGCCGCCATGGGCCAGCTGCGCACCGCTCTGCGGGTGCTCCTCCTGGCCGGTCACAGCGCTGGGGAGGCGCTCGAGCGCCTCGACGACCTGCTCCAGCACCTGCCCGGTGAGCGGATCGCGACGTGCGCTGTGGCGGTGCACGACCCCGGCGCGCACTCTCTGGAGCTGGTCAGCGCCGGACACCTGCCCCTGCTGCTCCTGCGTCCGGGCCACGCCCCTGAGCTGGTCAGCGGCGAGCCGGCCGGGCCGCTGGGGGCGCTCGGTCAGCGGCCGGTGCCCACCACCGTCGCGTTCCCGCCGGGCAGCAGCCTGCTGCTGTTCACCGACGGTCTCGTCGAGCGGCGTAGCGAGAGCATCGACGTGGGGCTCGCGCGGCTGTGCGACGAGGTGGGGCAGCACAGAGGGCAGATCGACCTCGACCGGCTCCTCGAGGCCGTGCAGCGCGGCCTCCAGGACGACGACACGGCGCTGCTGCTGGTGCAGGCCCACGACGGGATGGGGCGGTGACCGCCGTTCTGGAGCGCACGCTCGAGCTGCCACCGGAGCCCGTCTCGGTGCGTCAGGCGCGCCGCTTCGTCCGGGAGGCCTTGCTCGTCGCTCAACGGGCGATCTGGCAGGAGGCCGCGGAGCTCGCGGTGAGCGAGCTGGTGACCAACGCTGTCCTGCACGGTCACAGCACGGCGTGGGTGACCGTCTCGCTCGACCAGCACCGGCTCAGAGTGGAGGTGCGTGACGGGAGCGCCCGCCTGCCCGCGCTGCGCCACTACGACGACGAGGCGACCACGGGCCGTGGCATGGCGCTGGTCGCGGCCGTGACCGACGCTCACGGCGTGCAGGAGCTCAGCGCGGGTGGGAAGGTCGTCTGGTTCGTGCTGGGCGACACGTCCGAGCTGCGCGACTCCAGGGACCCCGCCGTGGGCGGTGTGCGCGCGGAGGGGGTGGCCCCTGCGAGCGTGGCCGGAGACGGTGTCGTGCTCCAGGGCCTGCCTCCGCTGCTGTGGCTGGCAGCCTGCCAGCACGAGGACGCCCTGCTGCGCGAACTGGCCCTGGTGGGGTGCGTGCTCGAGGCGCAGCTCGCGGGCGCAGACATCGCGCGCGCCCGGTTGCGCGACGCCGTGGGCCGCGCGGTCTCGCAGTGGGCCGAGCCAGGAGAGGTCGCAGCACAGGCAGCATCGAAGGACGTCCCGGGGGAGCTCGACGTCCACGTCGCCGCGACCGGCGAGGACCGGGTCGCGTTCGACGCCCTGCACGCGGTGCTCGAGGCGGCCGAGCGCGCCGCCGCCGCGCAGCGGTTGCTGGTGCCCCCGTCCCTGCCCGAGGTCGCTGACATGCGCGCGTGGGCCTGTGCCCAGGTGCTGGCGCAGCTGGACGGCCGGCCACCTGAGCGCTGGGGCGGGCTGAGTGCCACCGCCGTGTCCGACGCGGCGGTCGTCCCGCGCCTCGACGCCAGCTTGGACGCGCTGCGTGCCGCTGGCGGCAGCGTCGTGGCTGCCGACGAGACCAACCGGATCCTCAGCATCAGCCCGTCCCTCGCCCAGGCGCTCGGCTGGCAGGAAGCGGACCTCGTCGGACGCCGGGTCGTGGTCCTCGTCCCCGAGCAGTTCCGCCAGGCCCACGTGGCGGGCTTCATCCGCCACGTCAGCACGGGTGCGACGACGGTCACGGGTGTGCCGCTCGAGCTGCCGCTGCTGCACCGGGACGGGCGCGAGATCAGGTGCCGCTTCCTGCTGGAGACCCGCCGCACAGGGCGGGGCAGGGAGCTGTACCTCGCCTGGATCGACCCCCTCGGGGACGCTGTCTGACCCTCGAACGTCAGGGCAGCTCTACGTGGGCACGGCTTCCCTGGCGGGTCCACCAGAGGCATGATCGAGGCATGTCGGACTCCGCGAGTCGGGTGTGGGCCGCTGACATGTCCGAGGCCTACGACGAGCACCTCGTCCCTGCGGTCTTCCGGCCCTTCGCCGACGATCTCGCCGCCCGGGTGGCGAGCCAGCGGCCGAGGGACGTCCTCGAGCTCGCTGCGGGCACGGGGGTGCTGACCGGTGCCCTCCTTCAGCGCCTGCCAGGGGTCCGCGTCACGGCGACCGACCTCAACGTGGCGATGGTCGATCTGGGATCGGCTCGGGTGCCCGCAGCGACCTGGCAGCAGGCAGATGCGATGCGGCTGCCGTTCCCCGACGCGATGGTCGACCTCGTCGCGTGCCAGTTCGGGGTCATGTTCTTCCCGGACCGGCCAGCTGCCTACGCCGAGGTCGCGCGGGTGCTGAAGCCCGGTGGGCACGTCGTCTTCACCGCCTGGTGCCCGCTCGCGACACACGACGTGGAGGCGGCTGTCCTGAAGGCGCTGGAGGAGGTGTTCCCGCAGGACCCCCCGAGCTTCCTGGACCGGGTGCCGCACGGCTACCACGACCAGGAGCGCATCACTGCCGACCTTCTCGCGGCGGGCCTGCGCGGAATCCGCATCGAGCCGATCGAGCTCGAGTGCCGGGGTAGATCGGCTGTCGACCTGGCACGCGGGTACTGCCGGGGTACTCCGCTGCGGGCGGAGATCGAGGCTCGTGGCGACCTCGACACCGCCACGCGCGCCGTGGCGGCCTCGCTGGTGGGCGCCTTCGGGGCGGGCCCTGTCGTGGGACACATGGCCGCCCTCGTGGTCACTGCAGAGAGGCCGCGCAGAGCTGACACCGCTCCGCAGCGAGGGCCACTGGGCAACGCCGGGGTCGCCCTCATGCGCTCGAGGGGCGCGCCGTGGTGACGCAGCCGCTCGGCTGACGGTCGGCACCGCTAGGTTGGCGCGATGAGCAAGGTCGACGCCATGCGTGCCCTCCGCGAGGCCCGTCGGGCTGCCGCGGCCGCCCCTGCCGCCCGGGTCGCTGCGCGCCCCGCAGCGCCCGCTGCCAAGGCGTCCGCTTCGAAGGCCGCGCAGTCCCCGGCTGAGGAGCTCCCGGCAGAGGGTGCTGCGGCAAGCACCGGCCTGTGCGGGCACCGCAGCATGAACGGCCGCAGTTGTACCCGCGACGCCGGGCACAGCGAGAAGAACCACCGCTACGGCTGAGTGACGTCGTCCGGTCGTGGGCAGAGCAGCCTCATGCGACTCGGACGTGCAGGGATCATCGGACTGGCTCTCTCCTTCGCGCGCAGTCAGCGCGGGCAGCGGATGCTGCGCGACGCCCGCGCGAAGGTGGACACCCCGGCCAACCGGCAGCGGGCCCGCGACGCGGTCTCGCGCGGCCGGCGCGGTCCGGCCGGGCCCTGACGGGACTCAGACCCGGCCGGTGAAGGTGTCGCAGTCGCCGGGGTCCTTGCCGCGGTAGCCCTTGAGGAACCAGGTCTGGCGCTGCTCGGCCGAGCCGTGCGTCCACGATTCCTGGTCGACCCGCCCGGTCGAGGCCTCCTGGATGCGGTCGTCGCCGACGGCCGCGGCGGCGGACAGTCCGTCCTTGACGTCGGCCTCGGTGATGCGCGCGAGGAATCCGGTGTCGACGGCGTTGGCCGCCCACACCCCGGCGAAGCAGTCCGCCTGCAGCTCGATGCGGACGGCGACCGACTGCGGCCCGGTGTCGCGGCTGCGCTGGCGCTTCTCGGTGGTGCCGAGCAGGTTCTGCACGTGGTGGCCGTACTCGTGGGCCAGCACGTAGGCGACCGCGAAGGGACCGCCGGACGCGCCGTAGTCGTCGCGCAGGCTCTCGAAGAAGCCCAGGTCGAGGTAGGCGGTGGCGTCGGCCGGGCAGTAGAACGGCCCGACGGCCGAGGTCGCGGAGCCGCACCCCTGCGTGGTCGTCGAGCCCTGGAAGATCTCGGTGTCGGCCTCCTGGTAGGTGCGGTTGGTCCGCTCGAACGCGCCTGTCCAGTAGGCCTGCACGGAGTTGACGACCCCGACGACGCGGCAGTCCACGTCCCGGTCGGCGTCGGCGCCCGTGGCGCACCGCTCGGCGAGGTCGGAGGTCGCCCCCGGCGTACTCCCTCCTGGGTCCTGCTGAACGAGCGACTGCGGGTCGCCGCCCAGCACGAGGAACAGGATCAGGCCGACGATGCTGATGCCACCGCCGCCCGCCGCGAGGCCACGTCCGCGACCGCGGGCGTCGCGGACCTGGGAGGTGTCGAGCCGGGCCCCGTCGTTGAAGTCCACGGTGTTGACGGTACCCAGCCGGTAGCCTTGTCGATCGTGACCCGCCCGACGCCGTGAGCCGGCGCTACCGCCGTCCTTCTGCCACGCCGTCCCAGGAGCCTGTCCCATGATCACCGTCACCGAGGTCGAGCTGCGCGCTGGTGCGCGTGCACTGCTGTCCGGCGTCACCTTCCGGGTGCAGCCCGGCGACCGCATCGGCCTGGTCGGCCGCAACGGCGCCGGCAAGACCACCCTCACCAAGACCCTCGCCGGCGAGACGCTGCCGGCCGCCGGGCAGATCACGCGCAGCGGCGAGGTCGGCTACCTCCCGCAGGACCCGCGCACCGGTGACCTCGACCAGCTCGCCCGTGACCGGGTGCTGTCGGCGCGCGGCCTCGACACGATCGTGACCGGCATGGAGAAGCTGCAGGTCGAGCTCGCCGAGAAGCCCGACGACGCCGAGGTGCTGGAGCGCTACGGTCGGCTCGAGGAGCGGTTCACCGCCCTCGGCGGCTACAGCGCCGAGGCCGAGGCGGCCCGGATCTGCTCCAACCTGGGGCTGCCCGAGCGGGCGCTGCACCAGCGGCTCGGCACCCTGTCGGGTGGTCAGCGCCGCCGCATCGAGCTCGCCCGGATCCTCTTCAGCGGCGCGACGACCCTGCTGCTCGACGAGCCCACCAACCACCTCGACGCCGACTCGATCGTGTGGCTGCGCGACTTCCTCAAGAAGCACCACGGCGGGCTCATCGTCATCAGCCACGACGTCGAGCTGCTCGACGCGGTCGTCAACAAGGTCTTCCACCTCGACGCCAACCGGGCCGAGCTCGACCAGTACAACGTCGGCTGGAAGACCTACCTGCAGCAGCGGGAGACCGACGAGAAGCGCCGCAAGCGCGAGCGCGCCAACGCCGAGAAGCAGGCCGGCGTGCTGCTGCTGCAGGCCGACAAGATGCGCGCCAAGGCCACCAAGGCCAAGGCCGCACAGGGCATGGCGAAGCGGGCCGAGCGGCTGCTCGCCGGCACCGAGGGCCAGCGGGCGCAGGACAAGGTCGCCAAGCTGCGCTTCCCCGAGCCGGCCCCGTGCGGCAAGACGCCGCTGACGGCCCGCGAGCTGTCGAAGTCCTACGGCTCGCTCGAGATCTTCACCGACGTCGACCTCGCGATCGACCGGGGCGCGCGGGTCGTCGTGCTCGGCCTCAACGGTGCCGGCAAGACCACGCTGCTCAAGCTGCTGTCCGGCACCGAGGCCCCCGACACCGGCGAGGTCCTGCCCGGCCACGGCCTGCGGCTCGGCTACTACGCGCAGGAGCACGACACCCTCGACGTCGACCGCACCGTGCTGGAGAACATGCGCTCGTCCTCGCCTGACCTCCCCGAGCCGGAGGCCCGTCGCGTGCTCGGGTCGTTCCTGTTCAGCGGTGACGTGGTGCACCAGCCCGCCGGGACGCTGTCGGGTGGCGAGAAGACCCGCCTGGCGCTCGCGACGCTGGTGGTCAGCGGCGCCAACGTGCTGCTGCTCGACGAGCCGACCAACAACCTCGACCCGGCGTCGCGCGAGGAGATCCTCTCCGCGCTGGCCGGCTACAAGGGCGCGGTCGTGCTGGTCACCCACGACGAGGGCGCGGTGCGGGCGCTCGACCCGGAGAAGGTCTTGCTGCTCCCGGACGGCGTCGAGGACCAGTGGTCCGACGAGCTGCTCGACCTCGTCTCGCTCGCCTGACCGCTGCGGCCCACCCCACTGCGTCATAGCGGCTCAGGAGCTGCCCACGCTCACCAGCTATGACGTAGCGGAGGTGGGGGCGGCAGGGCAGGGGATCAGCGGGGGAAGGCGACGACGGGACCGCGTACGCCGACGGCCACCGATGAGCCGACAGGCGGCAGTGGGTGGCCCGGGGTGCGGGCCGTCGCGGTCGCGCCACCCGGCAGCTCGAGGCGCAGCAGCGCGTCGTGGCCGTAGAAGACCCGGTCGACCACGAGGGCCGAGACGACGGGCAGGTCGTCGGGCGCGACCTCGAGCTGCTCGGGTCGCACGACCAGCGCGACCGGCCCGGACAGCGAGCGGTCCTCCACGGTCAGCTCCCCGAGCGGTGACTCGACCCGGCCGTCGACGACCGCGCCGGACAGCACCACCGCCTCACCGACGAACATCGCGACCCCGAGATCGGCCGGGTGGGCGTAGACCTCCCACGGGTCGGCGGCCTGCACGACCCGGCCGTCGCGCACGACCGCCACGACGTCGGCGACCGACAGCGCCTCCTGCTGGTCGTGGGTGACGAGGACGGCGGACGCGCCGGCGGCTTGCAGGCAGGCGCGGACCTCGGCGCGCACGGCCGCGCGCAGGCCCGCGTCGAGGGCGCTGAAGGGCTCGTCCAGCAGCACCAGTGCGGGTGCGGGCGCGAGCGCGCGGGCGACCGCGACCCGCTGCTGCTGGCCGCCGGACAGCTCGTGCGGCATCCGGTCGGCGTAGCCGGTGAGGCCGACGAGGTCGAGGACCTCGTCCACCCGAGGCCCGTGGCGCTCAGCGCGCGGCAGCCCGAAGCCGACGTTGGCCCGCACCGACAGGTGGGGGAAGAGCGCACCTTCCTGAGGCACGACCCCGACCCGGCGCTTCTCGGGCGGCAGCGCGGTGACGTCGCGGCCGTCGACCTCGATGGTGCCGGCGCTGGCCCGCTCGAAGCCCGCGACGCACCGCAGCAGCGTCGTCTTGCCGCAGCCGGACGGGCCGAGCAGCGCCACCAGCGAGCCCGCCGGCACGTCGAGGTCGAGCCCGCGCAGCACGGGCGCGTCGTAGGCCTTCTCGAGCCCCCGGACCCGCAGCGCAGCCGTCACCGGGTGCCGCCGCGCACGACGAGCAGGTAGGTCGGGACGGCGGAGAGGGCCACGAGCAGTGCAGCGTAGGGGGCCGCGGCGGAGTAGCTCGCGACCCCGGTCTCGGTCCAGAGCCGGGTCGCCAGGGTCGCCGTGCCCGGCGGCGCCACGAGCAGCGTCGCGGGCAGCTCCTTCATGCAGGTGAGCAGCACGAGCGCGGCGCCCGACGCGATGCCCGGCATCGCCAGCGGCAGCGTCACCCGCCGCAGCACGTCGAGGGGCCCGGAGCCGCTCGCGCGGGCGACCTCCTCGAGGACCGGCGGGGCCTGCGCGGCCGAGGTGTGCACCGCGCCGACGGCCAGCGGCAGGAAGAGCACGACGTAGGCCAGCACCAGCATCGGGGTCCGCTGGTAGAGCGGCGAGAGCGCGTCGACCTGGATGAACAGGAACACCATGGCGAGCGCGATGACCACGCCGGGCAGAGCATGGCCGACGTAGGACGACTGCTCCAGCAGGCGGGGGAGCCGGCCCGCGCGACGGGCGGCGAGCAGGCCCACGGGGATGGCCAGCACGGTCGTCGCGACGGCCCCGAGGGCGGCCAGCGTCAGCGAGGTCGTGGCGGCGGAGGCGAGCCGCTCGCCGGGGAAGGAGTCGCCGGTGCCCTTGGCCGTCCAGTAGACGAGCGCGGCCGCGGGCACGCCGAGCGAGGTCGTGGTGACGGCGGCGAGCAGTCCGAGTGACGGCCAGCGCAGCGGACCGAGGCCGACGGTCTGCTGGCTCCGCGCGCCGCCCTGGCCGACCCGGGAGTAGCGGGCGCGGCCGCGGGTGCGGCCTTCCAGCACGACCAGGACGACGGTGACCGCGACGAGCACGAGCGACAGCACCGCGGCGGTCTGCCGGTTGGTCGAGGCGTTGTAGGAGGTGTAGATGGCGCGGGTGAAGACGTCGTGGCGCATGATCGACGGCGCCCCGAAGTCGGACAGCGCGTAGAGCGCGACGAGCAGTCCGCCGGTGGCCAGCGCCGGGCGCAGCTGGGGGAGCACGACCCGCAGGAAGGCCTGCCGCGAGGACAGGCCCAGGGAGCGGGCGACCTCCTCGCCGGCCGGGTCGAGGTGGCGCAGCGCCGCGACGACGGGCAGCAGGACGTAGGGGTAGCTGCAGGCGGTGAGCACGACGAAGGTGCCCCGGAAGCCCACCAGGTCGGGGAAGAACGAGATCCAGGCGAAGCCCGCGACGTAGGTCGGCACGGCGAGCGGCAGCGCGGCGAGCACGACCCAGCCGCGCCGCCACGGCACGTCGCTGCGCACGACCAGCCAGGCCAGGGCGACGCCGAGGACGAGGCAGGTTGCGGTCACCGACCCGGCCAGGACGAGGCTGCGGGTGAGCAGCTCGAGGGTGCGCGGGCGCCAGAGCCGGTCGGCCAGCTCGCCGGGGCCGCCGTCGAGGGCCCGCACGACGAGGTAGAGCACGGGGACGAGCGCGACCGCCGCGGTGACGAGGGCGGGTACGACGAGCAGCAGCGGTGGGCGCAGGCCCTGGGCAGCCCGACGGCCCGGTGCGACGACGTCGGGGTCGTCGGGCCGGGCCGGTCGGAGGAGGACCTCGGTCAAGTGAGACCGACCTCGTCGAGCAGGGCCAACGTCTGCTCGAGAGAGTCCAGCTTCGACAGGTCGATGTCGGGCGTCTCGAGGGAGGCCAGCGGCGGCAGCGACGGGTCGGCGTCGAAGCCGGCGACGAGGGGGTACTCCTTGGTGACGTCGGCGAAGAACTCCTGGCCGGCCTTGCCGAGCAGGAACTCCACGAACTGCGCCGCCCGCGGGTCGGTGTCGGCGTCGTCGAGGATGCCGACCCCGCCGACGTTGACGAGCCCACCGAGGTCGCCTGCCGGGAAGTAGAAGTTCTTGGCCTTCACCGTGCCCGCGCCCGCCTCGGCGATCTTCTCCGCGAGGTAGTACTGGTTGACCAGGCCCGCGGCGAGCCGGCCGGCGTCGACCTCGTCGACGATCAGCGCGTTGCCCTCGAAGGTCTTGGGCTCGTTGGCCTTCAGCGCCTCGAGGAACTCCTTGGCCCTGGCCTCGCCCTCCTGCACCCGCAGCGCGGTGACGAAGGCCTGGAACGACGCGTTGGGCGGCGCGATGCCGAGCTTGCCCTTCCACTGCCGACCGGTGAGGTCGAAGACCGTCTTCGGCAGCATCGACGCGGGCACGAGGTCAGGGTTGTAGACGAGCACCCTGACCCGGCCGCTCACGCCCACCCAGCGGCCCTCGCGGCTGCGCAGCTCGGCGGGCACCTTCGACAGCAGCGGCTGGTCGAGCGCCCGCAGCCGGTCGGCGTCCTGCAGTGCGCCAAGGGCGCCCGCGTCCTGCGACAGGAAGAGGTCCGCGGGCGTCTTGTCGCCCTCCTCGAGCAGCGTGGCGGCGAGGTTGGCGCTCGAGCCGTACTTCACCGCCACCTCGATGCCGGTGGCCTTGGTGAACGCGTCGAACAGGGGCGAGATGATCCCCTCGTTGCGCCCGCTGTAGACCACCAGGCCCTCGCTGTCGGCGAGCTTGTCGGCCTCGCTCTGCGAGCAGGCGGCGAGCGGTGCGAGCAGCGCTGCGGCGAGGGCGGCGGCGAGCAGCCGGCGGGGCGTCACGGGGGCTCCTGTCGGGAGAGGGCGGGAGGTAGGACTTAGGGCAACCTCACCAAACCCTAGCGGTTCTCTGCGGCCGGCCCGATCGCGGGGTCTCAGGACCGTCACCACGACGCCACATGCAGAGCGGTTGCCTGCGATGATCAGGGGCAGGTAGTAACGACGTGGGCGGGCCGGGACGATCACCCCCGCGCCCCGCGACAGGCGACCCGACTGGTGACACCGACGGAGGGCACGACGTGGCAGAGCTCAAGAAGGGCAGCCGGATCACCGGCGGCGACCGCGACAAGATGGCGGCTGACCTGAAGAAGAAGTACGAGGGCGGGCAGTCGATCCGGCTGCTGGCCGAGGACTCGGGCCGTTCCTACGGCTTCGTGCACCGCATCCTCAGCGAGTCAGGGGTCACCCTGCGCGGCCGCGGCGGTGCCACCCGCAAGAAGGCCACCTGACCGAGACCGGTGTCCGGCTCGAGGTCCGTGGCCCCGTGGCCACGGTCGTCCTCGACCGGCCGGACCGGCGCAACTGCCAAGACCCTGCGCTGTGGGCGGCGCTGCACGGGTTCGCCCGCGACCTCACCGGCGAGGTCAGGGTCGTCGTGGTGCGAGGCGAAGGCCCGTCCTTCAGTGCCGGCCTAGACCGCGCGCTGTTCGCGACCCTCGGGGACACGGTCGCCGGCTCCGACGACGACGCCCACGCGACGCTGTCGTCGTACCAGCAGGCCTTCACCTGGCTGCGTCGGCCGTCGTTCGTCAGCATCGCGGCGGTCCAGGGCCACGCGGTCGGTGCCGGCTTCCAGCTCGCGCTGGCCTGCGACCTGCGGATCGCCGCCGACGACGCGCAGTTCGCGATGGCGGAGGTCGGCTACGGCATCGTGCCGGACCTCGCCGGCACCCATCCGCTCGTGGCGGCGGTCGGTCGGGCCCGTGCGTTGGAGTGGTGCGCGACCGGTCGGCGGGTCGGCGCGCAGGAGGCGCTGGCCGCCGGCCTGGTCAACCGGGTGGTGCCAGCGGCCGACCTGGAGGCCGCCACGGCCGAGCTGACGCAGCAGCTGCTGGCCCCGCCCCGCGACGCCGTCATCGAGGTCAAGGCCCTCGTCGACGGAGCCGGGTCGCGGACCTACGACGAGCAGTGCGAGGCTGAGCGCGATGCGCAGCTGAGGCGGCTGCGCGACCTCATCGACACCGACCTCATCGACACCGCAGGGGAGTAGCACCGTGGACCTCACGCTCAGCGCCGAGCAGGAGGCCGTCCGCAAGGCGGTCAAGGAGTGGGTGGACGACGTCGTCGCGCCGCGCGCGCTCGCCAACGACCGCGAGGAGCGCTTCCCCCAGGAGGCCCTCGACGGGCTGCGCCAGACCGGCTTCATCGGGCTGTCGATCCCCGAGCAGTGGGGCGGTGGCGGCGGTGACCCGCTGTCCTACGTGCTGTTCATCGAGGAGCTCGGCCGCGGTGACGCCAACGTGCGCTCCGTCGTCAGCGTCCACCTCGGCCTGGTCGCCGGCTCCATCGCGCGCTGGGGCACCGACGCGCAGAAGGACCAGTGGCTCCCGCGGATGGCGACCGGCGAGGTGCTCGGCTGCTTCGGCCTCACCGAGCCCGACTACGGCAGCAACCCCGCCGACCTGCAGGCCACCGCGGTCAAGCAGAGCGACGGCGGCTACGTCCTCAACGGCAACAAGATCTTCATCACCAACGGCACGATCGCCGGGGTCACGCTGTTCATGGCCCGCACCGGCGGTGAGGGCGCCCGCGGCGTCAGCGCCTTCCTGGTGCCCAACGACGCGCCGGGCTTCGAGGCCCGCCCCATCCACGGCAAGCTCGGCCTGCGCTCCTGCGACACCGCCGAGCTCGTCCTGCGCGACGTCAAGGTCGGCCCCGAGGCGCTGCTCGGCGGCGAGGAGGGCAAGGGGATCCGGGTCGCGCTGACCGCCCTCAACGACGGCCGGATGTCGCTCGGCGCGTCCTGCACCGGGCTCGGCCAGGCCGCGCTCGACACGATGGTCGCCTACACCAAGGACCGCGTGCAGTTCGGCAAGCCCGTCGCCGGTCACCAGCTGGTGCAGGCCCTCATCGCCGACACCGCGGTCGAGGTCGACTGCGCCCGGCTGCTGACCTGGCGGGTCGCCGACCTCAAGACCCGCGGCGAGGACTACTCCCTGGCCGCGTCGAAGGCGAAGTACTACGCGAGCGAGATGTCGGTGCGCGCCGCCAACGCCTGCGTGCAGGCGCACGGCGGCTACGGCTACATCGACGAGTACGCCGCGGGGAAGTACCTGCGCGACGCCCGCGTTACGACGCTGTACGAGGGCACCTCGCAGATCCAGCAGCTCATCATCGGGCGCGCCCTCACCGGGATCAGCGCGTTCTGAGAGGGGGCCTGCATGGGACCTGACGGCCCCGGAGGCATGGCCCCCTGGCAGATGATGCGGTCGTTCCGCCGCGACCCCTCGGTGACGGAGAAGAAGCTCGCACCGGGCACGGCCCGGCGGATCGGCCGCTTCGCCGCGCCCTACCGCCGAGACCTGCTGGGCTTCCTCGTCGTCATCGTGATCGGGTCCGTGGCCTCGGTCGCCAACCCGCTGGTCTTCAAGAAGATCATCGACGACGGCATCGGCACGGCCCCGCCGGAGACCGGTCGGCCAGGGCTGGTCCTCGCGATGGCGCTGGTCGTCGCCGGGCTCGCCGTGCTCGAGGCGGTCCTCAGCTTGTTCAGCCGGTGGTACTCCGCGCGGATCGGCGAGGGCCTCATCTACGACCTGCGCTCCGAGGTCTACTCCCACGTCCAGCGGATGCCGATCGCGTTCTTCACCCGCACCCAGACCGGCGCGCTGATCAGCCGGCTCAACAACGACGTGCTCGGGGCGCAGCAGGCCTTCACCGGCACGCTGTCGCAGGTCGTCAGCAACGTCATCGGCGTGACGCTGACCCTGGTCGCGATGTTCGTCCTGTCGTGGCAGATCACACTGATGTCGCTGGTGCTGCTGCCCGTCTTCGTCATCCCCGCCAAGATCGTCGGGCAGAAGCTGCAGGACCTCACCCGCGAGAGCTACGCCCTCAACGCGTCGATGAACAACTCGATGACCGAGCGCTTCAACGTCTCCGGCGCGCTGCTCGTCAAGCTCTTCGGCCGCCCCGAGCAGGAGGACGGCGCCTTCCGCGACAAGGCCGGCCGGGTCCGCGACATCGGGGTCACGTCCGCGATGTACGGCCGGGTGTTCTTCGCCTCGCTCACCCTCGTCGCCTCCCTGGCGACCGCGCTCGTCTACGGCGTCGGCGGGACCCTGGCCGCCAACGGCTCGCTCGGTGTCGGCACCGTCGTCGCCCTGGCCGCCTACCTCACCCGTCTCTACGGACCGCTGACCGCGCTGTCCAACGTCCGCGTCGACGTCATGACCGCGCTGGTGTCCTTCGAGCGGGTCTTCGAGGTGCTCGACCTCGAGCCGATGGTGGCCGACCGACCCGGTGCCGTCACGGTGCAGCCTGGCCCGGGAGCGATCGAGTTCGACGACGTGCACTTCCGCTACCCGCAGGCCTCCGAGGTCTCGCTCGCCTCGCTCGAGTCGGTCGCGGTCCTCGACAGCACCCCGTCGGTGCCGGTCCTCAAGGGCGTGTCCTTCCGCGCCGAGCCGGGCCAGCTCGTCGCGCTCGTCGGGCCCTCCGGCGCCGGGAAGACCACCATCTCCCAGCTCGTCACCAGGATGTACGACGTACAGGCCGGTGCGGTGCGCGTCGCCGGGCAGGACGTCCGCGACGTCACCATGCAGTCGCTGCGCGAGACCGTCGGCGTCGTCACCCAGGACGCCCACATGTTCCACGACACGATCCGCGCGAACCTGCTCTACGCCCGCCCCGACGCCACCGACGAGCAGCTGTGGGCGGCCTTGGAGGCCGCTCAGGTCGGGCCGCTCGCGCGCTCGCTCGCCGACGGGCTCGACACCGTCGTCGGTGACCGCGGCTACCGCCTGTCGGGCGGGGAGAAGCAGCGGATGGCTATCGCCCGGCTGCTGCTCAAGGCGCCCGGGATCGTCGTGCTCGACGAGGCGACCGCCCATCTCGACAGCGAGTCCGAGGCGGCGGTGCAGCGGGCGCTGTCGACCGCGCTGCAGGGCCGCACCTCGCTGGTCATCGCGCACCGGCTCTCCACCGTGCGCGAGGCCGACCAGATCCTCGTCGTCGACGACGGCCAGGTCGTGGAGAGCGGCCGCCACGACGACCTGCTCGCCCGCGGTGGTCTCTACGCCGAGCTCTACCGCACGCAGTTCGCCCGGCAGGAAGACCCGACCGAGCCCCCGCGCGTCACCGAGGGCGCGGCCTGACGGTCACGATCACCCGGTTGCGGTTGCGGGGGTGGTGCGGACCTCGAGGCGGGGGATCAGGGGCTGGACGAGCGGGCCGATGAGCAGCGCGTAGGCGACTGTGGCCGCGCCGAAGGTGCCGCCGAGGGCGAAGCCGACAGCGACCACGACCACCTCGATGAGGGTCCGGACCCGCCGCACCGACCCACCGGTGCGGCGCACCAGGCCGGTCATGAGCCCGTCGCGCGGGCCCGGCCCCAGGTGCACCCCGATGTAGGCGGCCGTGGCGATGGCGTTGAGGCCGATGCCGGCCGCGACCAGCCCGACCCGCGGGGCGAGCGGCGACACCTCCGGCAGCACCCGCAGCGCTGCGTCGACGACGATCCCGATGACGACGACGTTGCTCACGGTCCCGAGCCCGGGGCGCTGGCGCAGCGGGATCCAGCCGAGCAGGACCAGGGCGCCGACGACGATGGTGACCGTGCCCAGCGACCAGCCGAGGTGCGGCGCGAGCCCCTGGTGCAGGACGTCCCACGGCATGACGCCGAGGTCGGAGCGGACCAGCAGCGCCATCGAGATGCCGTAGAGCGCGAGCCCGGCGTAGAGCTGCGCGAGGCGTCGCGGCAGCTGACGGCCGGTGGTGCCCGGGACGGTCGCGACGGCGGTGGTCATGGACCCAGGATGGGGCATGATTGGACTGGACAGGGCGGGCCAATCGAGGGGAAGTGGCTGTCGTGGACGCAGGTCGGCTCGCGGCGCTCGTCGGCGCGCTCGGAGCAGAGCGACCACCGCTGTACGACGCGTTGGCCCGCCGGCTCAGGCTCCTGGTCGGCGACGGCCGGCTCCCGGTCGGGGTCCGCCTGCCCGCGGAGCGCGATCTCGCGGCCGCGCTGCACGTCAGCCGGGCCACGGTGACCGCCGCCTACGGCCGGCTGCGCGACGACGGCTGGGCGGTCGCGCGGCAGGGGTCGGGCACCTGGACCCGGCTGCCCGCCGGGCCCGACCTCGGCGCGTGGGTGCTGACGCCGCCCGAGGAGGGCGTGCTCGACCTCGCCCACGCCGCGCCCGCCGCGGCCCCTCCGGAGATCCCCGCCGCCTTCCACGCCGCGCTGCAGGACCTGCCGCGGGTGCTGCCGACCCACGGCTACTACCCGCACGGCCTGCCGGACCTGCGGGCCCGGCTCGCCGAGCGCTTCACCGCGCGGGGACTGCCGACAAAGCCGGAGCAGGTGGTCGTCACCGGGGGAGCGCTGTCGGCGTGCGTGGCGGCGCTGTCGGCGCTCGCGGGCCGGGGCGACCGCGTGCTGGTCGAGCACCCCAGCTATCCCAACGTCCTCGACGCGATCGTCGCGCAGGGCTCCCGGCTGCTACCGGTCGCCGTCGACGCGGCGGACCCCGACGCACTCGCGCGCGACGTCCTGCGGGCCGCTCGGGAGGCGAGACCTGCTGCGGCGTACCTCATGCCGGACTTCCAGAACCCCACCGGCCTGCTGCTCGACGAGGCCCAGCGGCGGCGGCTCGCGGTCGCGCTCGAGCAGTGCGGCACGACGGCGGTCGTCGACGAGACCCTGGTCGACCTCGGGCTCGACGCGCAGCCGGAGGTGCCGTTCGGGGCGTGCGGGCGGCCCGAGCTCGTCGTGACCGTCGGGACGACGAGCAAGGCCTTCTGGGGCGGCCTGCGGGTCGGCTGGCTGCGCGCTGAGCCGGAGCTCGCGCGGACCCTCGCCAACGCCGTCACCCGCACCCAGCTCGGCACCCCGGTGCTCGAGCAGCTCGCGGTCTGCCACCTGCTCGACGCCGCCGACGAGGTGCTCGCCGCCCACCGCACGCGGCTGCGCCGTCAGCGCGACGTGCTCGTGGCGGCGCTGGCCGAGCGGCTGCCCGACTGGCGGGTGCGGGTCCCCGCCGGCGGGCTGGTGCTGTGGTGCGAGCTGCCGGCGGCGGCGTCCAATGCGCTGGTCTCGGAGGCCGCGACCCGAGGGCTGCGGCTCGCCGCCGGGCCGCGCTTCGGGACGGGGCACGCCTTCGAGGACCGGCTGCGGCTGCCCTACTCCCAGCCGGCAGACGTGCTGGTGCGGGCCGTCCACCTGCTCGCGCAGTCGTGGGCGTCGCTCGGTCCGCGCACGGCGGCGGAGACCTCGCGCGAGCTCGTCGTCTGACACGTCACGCGCACGTCATGTCGCAGATACGGCACCGCAACCACCGGTCGTGATCATGGCGTGGTGGAGCTGACCTGGCGGGCCGTGTCCCGTGCCGACCGCGTGCCCGCCGACCGCGACGTGCGGGTGCTGCTCGGTGGCCGCACGGTCCTGCTGCGGACGGTCGACGGGGCCGTGCGGGCCGTCACGGCCGAGGGCGACCCGGTGGCCCACCGGGTCGTCGACGACGTCGTCGAGCTAGAGCTGCTGATCCCCGCCAGCCGACCCGTTGCCGAGGACCTGGCTGGTGGACCCGGGTGGGAAGGCGTTCGCGCCGTCTGAGCCGTCACCGGTGCGGCGGGCCCGCCGGCGGCGACCCTGCGGCGACTCCCGCAGCGCCATGACGGTTGCCGCGACGGCGAGGACAGCGAGCACGATCAGCACCTGCGTCATGGCGGGACGCTAGCCCCGAGGGTGCCCTGTCCGCCACCATCCGTGCCGTTGCGTCATACGAAATGCCCCTTGCCCACGAGGCGGTCGTTATGACGCAACGGTGACGTGGGGGCGCAGCCAGGCCCCGACCGCGGCGAGCGACTCGTCGGCCGCGCGCAGCTGTCCGGCCTGCACGTGATGGACGTGCCACAGCCCGGGGTGCTCGACGAGGTCGACGGTGACCCCCGCGGCGCGCAGGCGCTCGGCGAGCAGCACGCCCTCGTCGTGGAGCAGGTCCTGCTCGGCGACGTGGACGAGCACGGGCGGCAGGCCCGCGAGCTCGGCGGCGTCGGCGTGCACCGGGGACAGCAGGGGGTCGGAGAGGTCGGCGCCCGGGGCGTAGTCGCGGGCGTTGGCCCGCAGCCAGTTGCCGGTGAGGACCGGGTCCGCGTGCCGGGTGGCCAGGACGTGGCCGCGGGTCAGGTCGGTCACGGGGTGACTGCAGCGCGAGGGCGACAGGGGTCGGGCCACCCTCGCGCTGCAGGGTCAGCGTGAGGGCGAGCGCGAGGTTGCCGCCCGCGGAGTCTCCGGAGACCGCGACGGGGCCGGTGGACGCGAGCTCGCGGACGGCCGCGACGCAGTCCTGCAGCCCTGCCGGGTAGGGGCGCTCGGGGGCGAGCCGGTAGTCGAGGACGTGCACCGGCGTGCCGACGGCCGCGGACAGGTGGGAGGCGAGCGCGCGGTAGACCCGCGGCGAGCCCGTCGTGAAGCCCCCGCCGTGCAGGTGCAGGACGGCGGCACCCCCGGCAGCCCCGGGTCCGGTCACGACCTCGCAGGGGCGCCCGGCGAGCACCGTCTGAGTCACGCGGGTCCCAGGCAGGGGCCGGGTCGAGGTGGCCGCGAGCACGTCGAGCCAGCGCCGGCGCACGGTCACCGGCAGCCGGTCCTCGCACATCACCGGCTGCACCAGTCCGCGGACCACCGCGCGCACGACCGGTCGGGGCAGCCGCACGTCGGCAGGCCTCATGACGGGACCCGCTCGCGCACCGGCTCGACGTGGAAGTCCGCGAGCCGCAGCCTGCGCAATCGGCGGCGGTAGGCAGTGACCGACCCGCTCCAGTTCGTGTCGATCCGGCCGTCCGCGGACTTGTACCAGCTGCTGCACCCCTGCGCCCAGACCGTCCCCGCCAGCCGCTGCTGCAGCCGGGTGTCGTAGGCGTCCTGCACCTCGGGGCGGACGTCCATCCACGCCGCGCCGTCCAGCGCACGGACGGCCTGCACGACGTACGACGCCTGTGTCTCGAGCATGAGCGTGATCGAGGAGTGGGCGAGGTTGGTGCCCGGGCCGTAGAGCAGGAACAGGTTGGGGAAGTCCGACACCGTGACGCCGAGGTGGGTGCGCGCGCCGTTGCGCCAGGCCTCCGACAGCTCGGTGCCGTGCCGGCCCACGACGCGCATCGGCGCGAGGAAGTCGTGGGTGGCGAAGCCGGTGCAGAGCACCAGGACGTCCGCCGGGTGCTGCGCGCCGGTGGTGTCGACGAGCCCGTCGGGGCGCACCGAGGCGACGGCGTGCGGGACGACCGTGACGTGCGGCTGGGCGAGCGCGGCGTAGTAGTCGTTGCTGATGAGGATGCGCTTGCAGCCCATCGGGCTCGACGACGTGAGGGTCGAGCGCAGCTCCGAGTCCGAGACCGACGATGCGAGGTGGCGGATGAAGCGGCGCTCGAGCAGCCGCATCACCGACGGGTGCTGGAAGGCCGCGATGCGGGTCTCGTTCTGCCAGTAGTTGCGCCAGCGGTTGAGCCGCTGCAGCGCTGGCGGGAAGGCGCGGCGGTAGGGCCGGTCGGGCTTCGCGATGACGTGCGCGGCGTCGCGCTGGAAGACCGTGACCGACCGGGCCGTGGCGGCGAGGTGCGGCACGACCTGGATCGCGCTCGCCCCCGTCCCCATCACCGCGACGTCGCGCCCGGTGACGTCGACGTCGTGGCGCCAGCGGGCGGAGTGGAAGGCGTCGCCCTCGAAGTCCGGCAGCCCTGGCAGGTCCGGCACCGCGGGCCGACTCAGCTGGCCGGTCGCGCTGACCAGCACCCGGCAGGTGTGGGTCGTGCCGTCGGACAGCTCGAGGGTCCAGGTCCCGTCGTCGAAGGCCGCCGACACGACCTCGGTGGAGAAGCGGACCTTGCGTCGTACGCCGGAGTCCGTGGCCACCCCGCGCAGGTAGTCGAGGATCTCCGGCTGCTCGGCGAAGCGCCGGCTCCAGTCGTGCTTGGGCGCGAAGGACAGGCTGTAGAGGTGGCTCGGGACGTCGCAGGCCGCGCCGGGGTAGGTGTTGTCGCGCCAGCAGCCACCGACGTCGTCGGCCCGCTCGAAGAGCACCACGTCGTCGACGCCGGCCTGTTGCAGGCGGATCGCGACGGCGAGCCCACCGAAGCCGGCCCCGACGACGGCGACGTGGGAGTGGCTCATGCTGGCGACGCTAGGGACCGCAGACCACGGTGCCCACGTCCCTGCCGGTCACCTGCTTGATAGTTTCGGCCACGTGACGAGCCGCAGCGCGACCAGCGTCGGGCTGCTCGTGCGGCTCGGCCTGGACCGCGGGGTCGCCGCCGAGACCTCGCTCGCCGGCACGGGGCTCGCCGCTGATGCCCTGCCACCGGACGTCACGGCGGCGCAGGAGCTCCGGGTCGTGCGCAACCTCGTCGCCGCGACCGGGGACGAGCCGGAGCTGGGCCTCGATGCCGGCACCCGCTATCACCTCACGACCTACGGCATCTGGGGCTTCGCGCTGCTGTCGAGCCCGACGCTGCGGGCGGCGCTGGACGTGGGCGTGCGCTACGTGGATCTGTCCTACGCCTTCTGCGCGCTGTCGGTCGAGCAGTCCGGCGACGAGCTGCTGCTGCACCTCGACCCGGTCGACGTGCCCGCCGCGGTCCGGCGTTTCGTCAGCCTGCGCGACAGCGCCGCGCTGCGCACCATCCAGGTCGAGGTCTTCGGCGCCGCGGTGCCGCTACGCCGGATGGAGCTGGCGCTGCCCGAGCCACCCGACGTCGCTGCCTACGAGCAGGTCTACGGCGTCGTGCCGGTCTTCGGCACGACGCGCACGACGGCGGTGCTCGACGCCGCGCTCCTCGACCTCCCGCTGCCGCAGGCCGACGCGGTCACCGCCGAGCTCGCCGAGCAGCAGTGCCGGGCGCTGCTGGCGCGCCGCCGCACCCGCACCGGCGTCGCCTCCGACGTCCGCGACCGGCTGCTGCGCCCCCCCGGCGCGATGCCGAGTGTCGCGCAGGTGGCCGCGGACCTGGCGCTGTCGGAGCGTTCGCTGCGCCGCCGGCTCGACGCGGAGGGGACGTCGTACCGCGCGCTCGTCGCCGAGGTCCGCGAGACGCTGGCCCTGGAGCTCCTCGGGTCGGGCATGACCGTCGAGCAGGTCGCCCGACGACTCGGGTACGCCGAGACTGCGGCCTTCACGCACGCCTTCAGCAGGTGGCGCGGCGCCCCGCCGAGCTCGGTCAGGCGGTAGGCACCACGACGGTGCGGGCGCCGGTGCCGGCCTCCATCGCGGCGAACGCGCCCTCGATGCCGTCGAGGCCCACGGTCGCGCTGATGAGGGCGCCGAGGTCGAGCCGGCCGGCGGCGGCGTGGTCGAGCAGGACGGGGATGTCGCGCAGCGGGTCGGTCGAGCCGTAGACGCAGCCGGTGAGGGTGCGCGCGAAGTGGAAGAGCTCCAGCGCGCTGAACGACACCTGCTGCTCCTTGCCGCCGATCCCGACGACGACGGTGGTGCCGCCGCGCCGGGTGGCGCTCCACGACGAGCGGATCGTGCCGGCGGTGCCGACGCAGTCGAAGGCGTGGTCGGCGCCGCGACCGCCGGTCAGCTCACGCACCTGCTTGGCCAGGTCGTCGCTCGCCTCGAGCACCTCGGTCGCGCCCATCGTCAGCGCCAGCTGCAGCTTCTCCGGCGAGCGGTCGACGGCGATGACCGTCGACGCACCGACGAGACGGGCGCCCTGCAGCACCGACAGGCCGACGCCGCCGAGGCCGACGACGAGGACGGTCTGGCCGGCCCGGACCTTCGCGGTGGACGTCACCGCGCCGACGCCGGTCATGACGGCGCAGCCGACGAGGGCCGCGTGCTCGAGCGGCACCGCGTCGGGCACGGGCACGACCGCGCGCGCCGACACGACGGTCTCCTCGGCGAAGCCGCCGGTGGACAGGCCGGGGTAGACCGGCGTCCCGTCGACGGTGGCGTAGGGCGCGGCCGCGGCGTCGGAGGACCGCTCGCACAGCCACGGCTCGCCCTCGCCGCAGAACCAGCACTCACCGCACGGCGGCGCCCAGCACAGGACGACCCGGTCACCGGGGGAGCAGGTGGTGACGCCGTCGCCGACCGAGACGACGGTGCCGGCGGTCTCGTGGCCGAGGACGGCGGGCACCGGCTGGCGCAGCGTGCCGCGGGCCAGCGACAGGTCGCTGTGGCAGACCCCGGTGGCCGCGACCCGCACCCGCACCTGACCGGGCCCGGGCTCGGGCAGGACGAGCTCGGCGACGGACAGCGGTGACCCGACGGCGGACAGGACGGCAGCGCGGACCACGGTCAGCTCCTTGCGGTGGGGAGCCTCGACCCTAACGACCGGGCGGCCAGCAGCCCCGTGGCGCCCAGGGCCGCTCCGACGGCCGCGAGGCCGGCCCACCGGCGCCGCTGGTGCCAGTGGCGGACGGCCGCGACGTCGGGCGGTCGCGGGCCGAGCGGCGGGCCCGGCGGGGTGTCCATCACGAGCGGCTCGGCCGTGGTCCAGCGCGCCCGGCCGGCGGTGACGGTGAGGCTCGCGGCCGGCTCGGTCGACGGGTGCAGGTCGTTGGCGTAGGGGTCCACCCAGTGCCAGGTCGCGTGGACCTCGGCGGGGGTGACGCGCAGGTGCACGAAACCGCGCTCGGTGAGGTCGGACCACACGACGTGCGGCATCCGGTCGGCCAGCGCGTCGAGCAGCCGCCACGCCCCGGGCAGCCGGGTGCGGCCGAGCGGTGCGCTCGACACCGACGGGACGACGAGCTCGTTGGTGACCGGCTCGCCGTCGAGGCACGGGCCGTCGAAGGCCCAGGAGGAGTGCACGTCGCCGGACAGCAGCAGCGAGCTGCCCTCGCGGGCCGCCAGCTCGCGGACGAGGGTGTCCCGCTCCGCGGCGTAGCCATCCCAGAGGTCGGAGCGCAGCACGTGGCCGTCGTGCTCGGCGTAGTCCTCGGGGAGCAGCGCGGCGGGCACGGTCGCGGGCAGCTCGAGGCTGTTGACGACGACCCCGTTGGCGACCAGCGCCCACGGTCGCGGGTCACGCAGCTGCTCCGACAGCCAGGCCCGCTGCTCGTCGCCGAGCAGCGAGCGGTCCGGGTCGTCGTACGCCGTGGCCCCCGACTCCCCGGCCTGCAGGTCGCGGCCCTCGGACCGGCTGTCGAGCAGCAGCAGGCTGCCGACCCCGCCGAGATCGACCGCGCGCCACAGCCGCGGGTCGCGGGTCGGCAGCCACTCCGCGCGGGCCCGGAGCGCGGCCTCGACGCGGGCGCCCCACGGGCCGTGCTCCGCGGGGTCGTGGGCCTTCGCGCCGCCGCGCCAGGCGTTGTCGGCGAGGTCGTGGTCGTCGAGGACGGTGACGACCGGGTGGCGCAGGTGCAGGGCCTGGCAGTCGGCGTCCTCGCGCATCTGCGCGATCCGGTCGCGGTAGTCCTCGAGCGAGACGGCGGTGCGGGCCGGCCGGTGGGAGCGGTGCCCCTTGTGGCCGTCGTCCTCGTAGACGTAGTCGCCGAGGTGCACGACGAGGTCGACCTCGCGCTCGGCGAGGGCGCGGTAGACCGTGAGCGGAGCGACGGAGTAGCGCGCGCACGACACCAGCCCGAGGTCGACCGGCCCGGTCAGGGGCAGCGTGCGGGTGCGCCCGACGGGGGAGCGCTCGCCGAGGGCGGTGAAGCGGTACCACCAGGTCTGACCCGGCTCCAGGCCGTCGACGTCGACCACGACCGTCGCGTCCCGAGCCGGTCCCGTGACGGCGCTGCCGCTCGCCACGATGTCGGTGAGCGCCTCGTCGCGGGCGAGAACCCACTCTGCCTCGGTCGCGCCGGTGAGGCGGGTCCAGAGCAGGACCGCGGTGGCGGTGGGGTCGAAGGACGCGACGGCATGGCGGAAGACGGGCACGTCCTGGCCCCTACCCAGCGGGGGTGACGTCCACCGCACCGGCACGGGAAAGGCTCATCCGGCCCCTACCCTTGTCGTCGTGACGATGGTGGAGCAGGACGCGGCGAGCGGGGGCATCGACCCCGAGCGGATGGCGGCGTTCTTCAGCGTGCTCGACGAGCTGGGGGAGCTGCCCCCCGAGCACCCCGACGCGGTGCGGGTCCGCCGCGCCACCGCCGCGCTCTACAAGGACGTGAAGGTCCGGCGTCGCCGCGAGCGCCGCGAGGAGGTCATCGCGGCCGACAAGGCCGTCGACGCGCGCACCGCCACCGCAGCCCCGGGTCGCATCGACGACGAGACCGCCGGCATCCCGCTCGCGACCGCGACCGTCGACGACAGCGCCGGGGAGCTGCTGCAGCCGCGCTCCTGCTACGTCTGCAAGCAGCGCTTCACCCGGGTGCACGCCTTCTACCACCAGCTCTGCCCGTCGTGCGCCTCGCTCAACTGGGCCAAGCGCGAGGCCCGCACCGACCTCACCGGCCGGCGCGCCCTGCTCACCGGCGGCCGCGCGAAGATCGGGATGTACATCGCGCTGCGGCTGCTCCGCGACGGCGCTCACCTCACGATCACGACCCGCTTCCCGCACGACGCGGTTCGTCGCTTCGCCGGCATGGAGGACAGCGCCGACTGGCTGCACCGCCTCAAGGTCGTCGGCGTCGACCTGCGCGACCCGTCGCAGGTCGTCGCCCTCGCCGACAGCGTCGCGGCCGACGGCCCGCTCGACGTGCTCGTCAACAACGCCTGCCAGACCGTGAAGCGCTCGCCCGGCTCCTACGGCCACCTCGTCGCGGCCGAGTCCGCACCGTTGCCCGCCGGGCCGCTGCCCGAGGTGCTGGCGCTCGACGCCTTCCGCAGCGCGGGGCCGGCCGCCCTGACCGGCGGGGTGAGCCCTCCCGTCCAGCGGCTGGTGTCCGCCGACGATGTCACCGCGCTCGCCCTCGTCGCCGGGTCGAGCTCGCTGGAGCGGGTCGCCGCCGGCACCGCCATCGACGCCGGCGGCCTCGTGCCCGACCTCGACGACATCAACAGCTGGACCCGCCTCGTCGAGGAGGTCGACCCGCTCGAACTGCTCGAGGTGCAGCTGTGCAACGTCACGGCCCCCTTCCTGCTGGTGTCGCGGCTGCGTCCTGCCATGGCCGCCTCACCGCACCGTCGCAAGCACGTCGTCAACGTCTCGGCGATGGAGGGGCAGTTCTCCCGCGGCTACAAGGCCCCCGGGCATCCGCACACCAACATGGCCAAGGCCGCCCTCAACATGCTGACCCGCACCAGCGCCAAGGAGATGCTGCAGACCGACGGCATCCTCATGACCGCCGTCGACACCGGCTGGATCACCGACGAGCGCCCGCACCCGCTGAAGGCCCGCCTTCACGAGGAGGGCTTCCGCGCGCCGCTCGACCTCGCCGACGGCGCGGCCCGCGTCTACGACCCGATCGTGCGCGGCGAGGCCGGCGAGGACGTCTACGGCTGCTTCCTCAAGGACTACCGCGTCAGCGACTGGTGAGCTCGCACCCGCACCCGCCCGCACCCGCAAGATCAACAGCACATCTGCACGCGTGGGAGCGGCTGCGTGAGCGTGACCGCCGTACCGAATGTGCTGTTGATCTTCCCAGCGACCGCCGCGCGGGGTGCCGCTCGCGTCATGACGCGGACCGGCCTTCAGGTGCGGGACGGCCACCTGATCAGGGCGCGGAACCGCTCGATATCAGTGGCAGGTAGCGAGTCGTTCCGCGAGGTGATCACGGCTTGCCCCGCCTCAGACGTGGGCGCGTCGACCCGGACCGCACCTGAATGCTGTCCTCAGCGACGGGTGAGGCCTTCGAGCCACCGGACGGCCTCGTCGGCGGGGGGCAGCGCAGCGATGTCGGCGGAGATCCGATCGCACCCCGGCGGCCGCTCGTCCACCACCAGACGTACGGCGGAAGCCACCCGCCCGGCGAGGTCCGGTCCGGGGTCGACGCGGCTGCCGGTCGCCGTCGCGACGACCCGCTCGGCGTTGTCGGGCTGGTCGGCGAACAGCGGCACGACGACGAGCGGCACCCCTGCCGCGAGTGCTCCGAGCGTGCTGCCCGACCCGCCGTGACAGACGATCGCCCGGGCGCGCGACAGGATCTCCGCCTGGTCGACCCAGCGCTCGACGCGCAGGTCGCCCACGAGCCCGGCGAGGACGTCGCCGTCGAGGTCGGCTCCGGTCGAGACGACCACGGGCAGGCGGGCTGACAGGGCGCCCTCGACGACGTCGCGCAGGACGGGCGCGAAGAACGGCAGCGAGTGCGCCTCGCTGCCGAGCGTGACGTAGACGAGGTCGCCCTCCGGGGCCACCGCGGTGGCCAGGTCGGGGTCGCGGAAGCGGTGGACGTCGTGCTCGGCGGCGTGCGGGAAGTCGAAGGACGCAGGGAAGGCCGACAGCACCGGCGCCGCGAGCATGCCCGCGCCTGTCGTGTCCGGGTCGAGGCCGAGGCCGGCGCGCAGGTCGGCGATGCCCGCGGCCGTCGAGGTGAGGAAGGCGGGAATGGTGAGCGACGGGCTGACCGCGACCTGGGGCACCCCAGCGGCCTCTGCCGTGATCCGCACCGCGAGCTCGGCCGCCTCGTGAAGCACGAGGTCGGGAGCGAAGGTCTCGACAGCGGTCCGGGCGCCGGGCAGCGCGGCCGTGGTGTTGAGCCGACCGAAGATCTCGGAGCCGAAGAGCTGCCGGCCCTCTGCCTCGTCGAGCGTCGGCAGCTGCCGGAAGACCGCGATCCGGTCGGGGTCGTCGCCGGGCACACCTGCGAACGGCAGATGCCGCAAGCCCTCGCGCTCGACCATCTGGGCGGCTTCGGCGGGCGCCGCGCAGGCCAGCTCGTGGCCCGCGCGCTGCAAGGCGCGCGCGAACGGCAGCAGAGGCCGGAAGTGACCGGTCCCGGACGTAGTGGACAGCAGGACGCGCACAGGACCTCCCCCGAGTCGGGGAGAGACTGTCAGGCGATCGCCGCGGGCGCCAGTGCTTTCGCCAGCGCGGGCAGGACGTCCTGCAGGGGAGCCTCGACCTTCAGGGCTGCGAGGTGGTCGGCCCGCGTCTCGCCCTGGTTGACCAGCACCACCGGCACACCGCGCTTGGCCGCGTGCAGGGCGAAGCGGTAGCCCGACATGACCTGCAGCGACGAGCCGAGGACGAGCAGCGCCCGGGCCCGGTCGGCGAGCGCGTAGGTCTGCTCGACGAGGTCCCGCGGTACCGAGCCGCCGAAGAACACGACGTCAGGCTTGAGGACACTGCCGCAGCGCAGGCAGTCCACGACCGTGAAGCCGCTCTCGTCGTCGAGCTCGACGTCGCCGTCGGGGTTGAGGTGGCCGGCCCGCGCGGTCCAGCCGGTGTTGGTGTCGGCGAGCCGGGCCGCCAGCAGGTCACGGGCGGTCACGTCGCCGCAGTCGAGGCACACCACCCGGTCGAGACGGCCGTGCAGGTCGACCACGTCGCGGGTGCCGGCGGCTGTGTGCAGGCCGTCGACGTTCTGCGTGACGACCCCGATGAGCAGGCCGAGGTCCTGCAGAGCGGTCACGGCCAGGTGGCCCGGGTTGGGGGACGCCGTGCCGAAGCGCGACCAGCCGAGGTGGCTGCGCGCCCAGTAGCGCTGCCGCGCCTCGGGGCTGCCAGTGAAGGCCTGGTGCGTCATCGGGGTGTGCCGCCGCAGCGACCCCTGCGGCCCGCGGTAGTCCGGGATGCCCGAGGCCGTCGACAGCCCGGCACCGGTCAGCACCAGCACGTCACCGCCCGCGACGACCTCCCGCAGCTCGCTCACCCCATCAGTGTGCCGCGCGTCCGCGTGTCCAGCACGTTCCACACCGGGGTCGTAGGTTGCGGTCATGAAGGTCCCCTTCTCGACCAGTGACTTCCTCGAGCGCGGCGCGCTCTGCTACGGCTCCCGCACCGGGGTGGTGGACGAGCCCGGCGAGGCGCAGGACGGTGGACTCGGGACCCAGACCTACGCCGACCTCGCCACGCGGGCGCGCGCGATGGCCGCGGGGCTCGATGAGCTGGGCGTCGCTCGAGGCGAGCGGGTCGCGGTCGTCAGCCACAACAGCGCCCGGCTGCTGGAGTCCTTCTTCGGCGTCACGGCCTGGGGGCGGGTGCTCGTGCCGGTCAACTTCCGGCTCGCGCCCGCCGAGGTCGGCTACATCGTCGAGCACTCCGGCGCCACCACGCTGCTGATCGACCCGGAGCTCGACGCCTCGCTCGCGTCGATCACCGCCGAGCGCCGCTTCCTGCTGGGCAAGGAGTCCGACGACGCGCTGCTCCGGCCCGGTGTCGAGCCGGCCGCGTGGGAGCCCGACGAGGACGCGACGGCGACCATCAACTACACGAGCGGCACGACCGCGCGGCCCAAGGGCGTGCAGATCACGCACCGCAACATCTGGGTCAACGCGGTCACCTTCGCCCTGCACGCCGGCGTCAGCGACCGCGACGTCTACCTCCACACGCTGCCGATGTTCCACGTTGATGGAAGCCTTGGGGTATGCAGCCCGCAGGTCTCTGACGTGCGGCTATGCGCGTGACAGCTTGATCGCGATGCCCAAGCTTGCTCATGTCTCTGAGGTGCAGTGCTGAGCTTCGTCCCGACGAATCCTGGCGGCGACGAGCTTCCCGTAGAGCTGGTAGAAGCTTTCAAGGGCCTCTTCCTCAGTGGGCCTTCGCTCGGGTGGAGGCCGAGCTACGGAGCGTGAAACTGGGGTGGGTGATGTCCGTGGGACGGGCCACTTGATCGGCAGTCCTCTGGTCGTGCCGGTGGTCAAGCTGCCCGAGAATCCCTTGAGTTCGGCAAGCTCGCGCTGGAGCTGTGCGACGAGCAGACGCAAGGCGGCAAGTTCGAGAATTTTTTTCCTGCCCGCCTCGCGCATCATCCAGACTATAGTCTGGATGACGCCAGTGTCTAGACGGCCATAGCGTCGATCCCGTGATCGAGGACGGGCAGCGTCTGTCGCTGCGCGTCGCAGACCGCATCCAGGAGCTTCGGCACGAGCAGGGGAAGTCCCTCGATGCGCTGGCTGAAGCCACCGGCCTCCATGCGACGTCAATCGGCTTGATCGTCCGGGGTAAGCGCGGCATGACGTTGGCTACGGCCACAGCCTTGAGCGCTGCTCTGGGTGTCAAGCTGAGCGATGTCATTGCCCACGCCGAGGGGCGACGTTCCTAGTTAGCCTTCTTACCGTGGCTGGTGTCGAGCGGGAGCCCCGCTCCGCTTGTGTGCCGCGCACAGCCGGGCACCGCCGGTAACCGGCCTTCTCAGCGGATGTGCTGCACGTCGGTAGGTTGCCGGGATGACCGACGAGCGCCTTCCCGTGGCCGAAGTCCTGCCTGGTATGTCGCTCCACCCGTTGCAACCGGGCTGGACGCCCGTCGAAGCGTTCGTCGTCATCAAGTGCCTCGACGACGGGGGTCGGTCTAGCTGGGTGTACCGAACGACCAGCGCGCCGAACCGCGAAGAGCTCCTTGGTGCGTTGCGCGTGCAGGCTGCGCTCTTGGAGCGCGAACTTGTGGACGAGTTCACCGCGGACGACGGCGACGACGACTAGGAGGCCCGCCTGGCGGGGAGCCTGGCCTCGCGGTTCGACGCTTCCGCTCAAGCGAGTTGTCCACAGGAGGAGAACCACGCATTAGCCTCCGTGCGTGACCGACGCTGCTGTGCCCTACGTCCGCGACCTCGGCGACCTCCTCTGGACGCTGGCCGACGAGGCGCGACGTACGGCGGGCGATGACTCGTACAAGCGCGGACGCGCCTTCGGGCTCTACGAGGCCGTGTCGCTGTTGGAGCAGCAGGCCGTGGCCTTCGGGCTTCCGCCAGCGGCGGTCGGGATGGCAGAACGCAGGGCGGAGAGCCTGCTGACCAACCAGGAGTAGGTGCCGTTCCCTCGCTACGTTCGAATGGCTGGGACAAGTAGATAGGCGAGCGTCATCCCAGTGCTGGCGACGCCAGCGCCAAGTCGTGTTCCCCATCGGCAGGCCAAAGACATCGCGAGCGTCTCCCGCAAAGACTGGTCCAAGCCTCGAGACGATGTCTCGACTCGGCCCACGCCGAGCGCACTGCCCACGATCGCGCCGAGCGTCGCCGCGGCAGGCAACAAGGAAGCACGTTCAAGCGCAAACAGCCCGAGCGCATCCAGAGCGAAAGAGAGCCCGATGGCCAGAAAGGAAACGATCGCCGCAGCGAACATGTGCTGCGCCAGGATGTCGGACAGGGCGTCGTCCGCTTGCTCGCTTCCTTCAGGCGAGTTGAGGCCGACCGTCATGGCGGGCGGATGATCCCGTGCCAACGCACGACTTGTGCCCTCAAGGACCGCGACAACGATCGGAAGGGAACTGGAGGCCACGCAAGACCCTTCAGCCCGAGTTCAGCGGATGCGCCAACGCTAACCGACCGCGAAGAAGTGCCGTTCCCAGCGTTGGCAGTCCGGCTTTACCCTCGGTGCGTGGCAGTCAACAGCCGAGCGTCTCGACGTGAGCAACGACGGGTTAGCGTCGAAGCGGCCTTCGGCTCAGATGCGGAGGCTGCACTTGACGTGCTGGAACTGACAGAGTTCGCATGGCATGACTGCTACGGCGATGTCAGCCCGCCGGACAACGTGGTCGTGGACATCCTCACGGTGTCGGAGGGTCGCTTGGACAGGTTGGCGCATGCGGCGAGGCTCGCAGTCGAGGACTTACGCGACCTGCGAATGCAGGCGGAGGCCATCAGCGGGTAGATGCCGCTACGCACACGCAGCCGACATGGCCCACCCGCGGGCTAGTCAACGTCGACGCCGACGATGGTGATGTCCCAGCCCGACGCGGCTCGCGTCGCTGAAAAGCGGATCACAGCCCCAACGTTGTCGTCGTTGACCCACTCGTGCTCGAGGCGCTCCTCCCTATCGTTCCACCACGCTGCCTGCGCCGTCAGGCTGACTGATCCGAGGACCTCGCCCGTGATCTCGTTACCGTTCGGGCTGATGTCGAGCTCTTGGTAGTCCATCGCGAGGTTGATCCCCTGCAAGTCCACTTGGACACTCAGGTAGAGGCTGGAGTCAAATAGGAGCGGGAACGTGCCGCTTCCACCGCTGACGGTCGCGCCCGTGAGGTCGACGTCGCTCGCGGTCTCAAGCCGTCCGGCGAGTTCGGTTGCGATTCGCAGGCGCTGCACCTCGTGCGCCGGCGACATCCTCAAGAGCGGCCTGTGTAGCGTCCACCAGTCCGGGAAGACGGAGACCGTCGCGCTGCTCGCAAAGTAGGTCCTCGCGTCGCGATCGTTGGAGATGACGATCACCGGGTCGTCCGCTGTAGCCGCGGCGGCCTCTATGAGCCGGAAGGACGCCGAGTCCGAAGCGCCGGTCTTGATCCGCAGCTCCCCGCTGGTCTTGCGGCGCCCTGTGCCCACCTGGAGGACCTGGTCGCGCAGCGCAGCCCCCGCGATCCCTGGATAGGAGCTGAGGCGCAGGATCTCGACTCCATCCACGTCTGCGATGCAGCGTTCGAGCTCCGCGAGCACGCGGTCCACCTGTGACGGCCGCGTGTCGTTCGGGTTCCAGTGAGGGGCAAGGCCAGCGGTCGACTGGGCGCGGACGGCGCTGCCGACGGCGGCATCGGCCGAGAGCAGCAGCCCGAATAGGTGCTCTGCCCACTCCCAGAGCACCGGCTCTGGCAGCCAAACCGCGGCGTCGAGCTCGTTCTCCTCGACGACGCCCGCAATCCTCACTAGATGCTCGTGCGAGAAAGCGCCCTTCGGCATGGCGTTCGCGTCCAGCGCTATCGCTTTGATCGCTTCTGGGAAAGGAGGAACGTCGGCCATGAAGGCAGGCTAGTTAGGTCGCCGTACGAGGGCGAAGAGACGCGACGGGCGCGCGGCCGTGACTTTGGTCGTCGGCACGTGCTGCAGGGCCAAGGGTACGTGCCCCGTTGATAGTCGGGCGGCTGGGGTGCCGTCCTGCGGACGTGCGGCACCGTACGGTGCACCTCATGAAGGTTCCCTTCGGCACCAGCGACTTCCTGGATCGGGCGATCACCTGTTACCCGCTGCGTACGGGCATCGTCGACGAGCCCGGACCGTCCCAGGACGGCGGGCTTGGCAGTGTCACTTACGCCGAGTTCGGCCGGCGGGCGCGCGCGATGGCCGCGGGGCTTGATGCGCTGGGCGTCGGCCGCGGTGAGCGGGTCGCGGTCGTCAGCCACAACAGCGCCCGGCTGCTCGAGTCCTTCTTCGGTGTCACCGCCTGGGGCCGGGTGCTCGTGCCGGTGAACTTCCGGCTCGCCCCCGCCGAGGTCCGCTACATCGTCGAGCACTCCGGCGCGACGACGCTGCTGATCGACCCGGAGCTCGACGCCTCGCTCGCGTCGGTCACAGCCGAGCGCCGCTTCCTGCTCGGCAAGGAATCCGACGACGCGCTGCTGCGGCCCGGTGTCGAGCCGGCCGCGTGGGAGCCCGACGAGGACGCGACGGCGACCATCAACTACACGAGCGGCACGACCGCGCGTCCCAAGGGCGTCCAGATCACGCACCGCAACATCTGGGTCAACGCGGTCACCTTCGCCCTGCACGCCGGCGTCAGCGACCGCGACGTCTACCTCCACACGCTGCCGATGTTCCACGCCAACGGCTGGGGGATGCCCTTCGCACTGACCGGTCTCGGCGTACCCCAAGTCGTGCTGCGCAAGGTCGACGGTGCCGACATCTTGCGCCGCGTCGCCGAGCACGGCGTGACCCTGCTGTGCGCCGCGCCCGCCGTCGTCGCCTCGGTGCTCGAGGCCGCGCAGTCCTGGGAGGGCGAGATCCCCGGACGGGGTACGACGAGAGTCGTGTGCGCGGGCGCCCCGCCGCCCTCGCGCACCATCGCCCGCATCGAGGCCGAGCTCGGGTGGGAGTTCCTGCAGATCTACGGCCTCACCGAGACCTCACCGCTGCTCACCGTCAACCGGGCGCGCGCCGAGGACGACGCGCGCGAGCCGGAGGAGCGGGCGCGACGGCTGGCGCGGGCCGGGCAGCCGGCCCTCGGCGTACGCCTGTCGACCTCTGACCACGGCGAGGTGCTGGCCCGCAGCAACGTCGTGCTCGAGGGCTACTGGCAGCAGCCGGAGGCGACCGCGGACGCTCTCGACGGCGGGTGGTTCCACACCGGCGACGGCGGCACGATCGACGACGAGGGCTTCCTCACCATCAGCGACCGCAAGAAGGACGTCATCATCACCGGCGGCGAGAACGTCTCGTCGATCGAGGTCGAGGACTGCCTGTTCAGCCACCCCGCGGTCGCGGAGGTCGCTGTCATCGGGGTGCCGAGCGAGAAGTGGGGCGAGACCATCAAGGCGCTCGTCGTGCTCGCGCCCGGGGCGAGCGCCACCGAGGCCGAGCTGATCGCGCACTGCAAGGCCAACCTCGCCGGCTACAAGTCGCCGACCAGCGTCGAGGTCCGCGAGGAGATCCCGCGGACCGCGACCGGGAAGGTGCAGAAGTTCAAGCTGCGCGAGCAGTACTGGGCCGGTCAGGACCGCCAGGTCAACTAGCGCAGCGTGCGCCCCCGCGACAGGGTGGGCGGGTGACGAAGACCCGGTGGCTGTTCGCCGACCAGCTCGGGCCGCACTACCTCGATGACAGCGACCAGCCCGTGCTGCTGGTCGAGTCGAAGGCGGTCTTCCGGCGTCGCCGCATCCACCGGCAGAAGGCGCACCTGGTGCTGTCGGCGCTGCGCCACCGCGCGCGCGACCTCGGCGACCGGGCGACCGTCCTGCAGGTCGAGACCTACGACGAGGCGCTCGCCGCCGTGACCGGGCCGCTCGAGTGCGTGCACCCGACGACGAAGGGCGCGCTTCGTTTCGTCGAGAGCCGGGGTGTGACGGTCCTGCCGGACCGGGGCTTCGCGACGTCGCGGGAGGACTTCGCGGCCTGGGCCGGTGGCCGCAAGCGGCTGCTGATGGAGGACTTCTACCGCTGGCAGCGCGCCCGCTTCGAGGTGCTCATGGAGGGGTCCGAGCCGGTCGGTGGTCGGTGGAACTTCGACCACGACAACCGGGAGGCTCCGCCGCGGTCCGCCACGCTGGGGGCGCCCGAGCCCTGGTGGCCGCAAGAGGACGAGATCGACGAGGAGGTCCGCGCCGACCTCGACCGGTGGGAGCGCGACGGGGAGGTGTCCTTCCTCGGGGTCGACGGGCCCCGCTGGCTGCCGGCGACCCGGGACGAGGCGGTCAAGGCAGCGGTCCGCTTCATGCGCACCCGGCTGGCCGGATTCGGACCGCACGAGGACGCGATGCTCGCGGCCGACCCGTGGATGTCGCACAGCGTGCTGTCGCCCGCGCAGAACCTCGGGCTGCTGCACCCCTCCGAGCTGGTCCGCGCAGCCGAGCGCGAGCACCGCGAGGGTCGGGCGCCGCTGGCCAGCGTCGAGGGCTACGTCCGCCAGGTGCTCGGCTGGCGCGAGTGGATCTGGTCGGTCTACTGGCACATCGACGACGACTACCGCCACCGCAACGCCCTGGCCGCGACGACCCCGCTGCCCGACTGGTGGTGGGAGCTCGACGCCGACGCGGTCACCGCGAACTGCCTGTCCTCGGTGCTGCGCGACGTCCGTGACCGCGGCTGGGTGCACCACATCCCGCGGCTCATGGTCCTCGGTGGTTACGCGCTGCAGCGCGGCATCGACCCGGAGGAGCTGACCCGCTGGTTCCATCAGGCCTTCGTCGACGGCTACGACTGGGTGATGCTGCCCAACGTCGTCGGCATGTCGCAGCACGCCGACGGCGGCCTCATGGCGACCAAGCCCTATGCGTCCGGCGGCGCGTACATCGACCGCATGTCGGACTACTGCACGCCCTGCGCCTACGACCCCAAGGTCCGGGTCGGCCCGACCGCGTGCCCCTTCACCGCCGGCTACTGGGCCTTCCTCGACCGTGACCGCGAGCTGCTTGCCGGCAACCACCGGATGCGCCAACCGCTTGCCGGGCTGGATCGACTGCGCGACCGGGAGGCGCTCGTCGAGCAGGAGCAGCTGCGCGGCACGTCCCCGCCCTAGCCCCGCCAACTCCAGGGTTGGGGGCGCTCGCTTCTCTAGCGTGACCTGTAATGGGGGATCCGCTCAGGCAGCGGCGGTGCCGAGGATGGTGTGCAGGCGGTGGGTGGCTGCTGCCGCGCTGCGGGGCTGCTGTGCTGGTCGTGCTGTGAGGGGTGGTGGCCAGGGCTGCTCGCTGTCGGGGGTAGCGGGTCGGAAGCCGCGTTGGTCGAGGAGCCGGCCGTCGCGTAGTCGCAGGGTCGCGCCGTCGTGGACGCGGCTGTGGCAGCTGCTGGTGCCGTGGCACAGCGGTGCGCAGTTGACGAGGTCGGTGGTGCCGCCGTCGCGCCACCACAGGGCGTGATGCAGCTCGAGGCGGTCAGCAGGGGCTTGGCAGCCGTCGGTCGCGCACTGCCAGTCCCACTGGGTCATGCTCGCGAGCCACTGGGGGTGGGTGAAGACCCGGCTGCCCCGGCCGACGTCGAGCACGGCGCTGTCCTGGTCGAGCACGACCCGGGTGAGGGTCGCGTTGCACAGCAGCATCTCCAGCGCCGACTCCGCGACCGCGCTGCCGTCGAGGTAGGTCGCGGGTGGGACGGGGTCTCCGAGCAGCTCCGGGGGCAGGGTCGCGTCCGCTCCGGTGGTGTCGGTGTGCGGGAGAAGCTGCCCGTCACGGGTGAACAACGGCTCGGCCCTCGGATCAGGCAGCCGGGCTCCGCTGTCCGGGCACGTCACCGGGACCCCGTAGAGGTCACGCTGGCTCTGATGGGCGGCGAGCCGGGCTTCGGGGACCGTGACGACGAGCTGGACGCCACGACCTCGCGTGACGGTCTCGGTCCGCGACATCCACGCGCTGGCGATCCCGACGAGCGCGTCGACATCCCGCTGCGCCGGGTTACGGGTGTCGCCTGCGGTCTGGTCGTTGCGGCGCCACGCGCTCATCGCGGCCTTGAGGATCTGTCCGCTGTGCGGGTCGAGGGTCCCGATGAGGTTCCACATGCCGGCGAACCCTTCGGACAGGGACGCCTAGCGTTCGGTGACCTTGTCGCGGTCCTCCTCCGCGGCCGGCTCGGGGGCGAGAGCCCGCAGGCGCTTGCCGAGCTCCCGCTGGAGCACGAGGGGGTCGGTGAGCTCCGCGAGGTCGCAGAACGCCTGCTCCTGCCCCGCCAACCACTCCGGGGTGTTCAACGGGCTTCCGATGACCCGCTTGTCGAGCACGTCGAGCTGCGTCAGCAGCACCGAGGCATGCGCGGCGGTGATCCGGGCCGACCGGAGCAGCCGCTCCACCACCGGTCGTTGCCGCAGGCCACGGGCGAGCTTCGCCCACCGGCGAGCCTCCGAAGGGCTCATCGGTGCAGAGGTCTCCGTCGCGCTGTGACGGGCGAGCCACGCCCACTGCGCCCGCGACCCGGTCTGCTGCCAGTTCTGCGTGGCATCCACGACCTGCAGCCGCGCAGCGAGGGCCGCGGCGAGCTCGGCCTGCATCGCAAGCAGCTCGTGCACATCCGCCGCAGCCGTGAGCCCGTCAGAGGAAGGCGAGACAGCGGCCTGCAGAGCAACTCGGGCAGCGGACACGCGTGCGTCAGCCGGGACCCCCGCCGTCGCCTGCACCACCGTGACCACCCCCGCACCAGCCGTCCGAACAACTGTGCTAATAGTAACCCGGATCCTCCGGATCGCAAGGGGTGTGCACAACTATTCTGGGTCGTGTCGCCGATGGCGATGAGGCCCAGAAAAGCCATCAGGGCTTCCGGATGTGCCTCCCGGCTACCCCAGACTCCAGTTCCATTTCAGCCGCTCGCATCATCATGCGCGGTGCGGAGGCGCTCCTGCCGCATACGGTCCATGAGCTGCGGCGAGGAGGTGAACCCGAGCCTTTCGTAGACCGGGACAGCTTTGCGGCCCGAGTGGACCGTCACCCGGGCGGCACCAGCAAGCTCGGCATGCTCTGCTGCTGCCCGCACGAGCGCCGAACCGATCCCAGTACCCCGGTACTCCGAGAGCACGAAGACGCTCTGGATCTCGGCCGACCAGCGCTCGACACTGCCGGGCCGTGGTGTACGTGGCAAGAGTGCCGACCACGCCATGCCGACGTCGGCCGCGTCTCCCGATCGCGCGAGGAACCCCTTGTGGGTGGACTGATGGCGGCCCCACCACTCGACGACCTCTTCTGCGAAGGAGTCGGGGGACTGCATCGCTTGCTCATCAGGAGCAGCGTGCAGCCAGAGCAAGTGGGCCAGTGTTGGAAGGTCCTCGGGTCCGGCCACCCGGATGCGCACCTGCGGTCTGTCAGTCATGTGGTTCGTCGACGCCAGGTGTGTGCGTGGGGCGGGCGACGCTCCAGGTCTCCTTCGTCGGCGGCCGTCTGGCTCGGCCAGTCGACGAGACCACGAACAGCATCGAGGTCGTCCACGACGTGGTCGGGAACGAAGGCGTCGGGGTCGTCGCGAAAGGAAGCGTGGTCCGGGTAGGCGGTGTTGGCGACGAGGACGGGTGTCATGCCTGCCGCGGCCGCGCCCTGGAGCTCGCGGCTGCCGCCGTCGCCGACGAACCAGCACTCCTCCGGTGCGACGCGTAGCGCGTCCGCCGCTGCCCGATAGCCGCGTGGGTCCGGCTTGCGGTAGCCGACCCGCCACGACAGGACCGCCGCGTCGACAAGGCCGGCGTAGGGCAGCTCGTCCCAGGCCTCGCAGAGCTCGCTACTGCAGTCGCTGAGCACACCGATTCGCAGCCCGTGTGCTCGCAGCGTCGTGAGGACGTCAAGGGCGCCTGGTCGAGGCTCGTGCAGCACGGTGGCACCGGCCCTGTGAGTGGTGACAGCCTCGTCGAGCACGAGCGCGCTCGGAGTGGTGCCGCACCGCGCTGCCAACTCCCGAAGCGTCGATGGCGTGCCGCCCAGCACGCCCGTGGCGCGTTCGGTGAACGAGCCGGTCACGGCTGCCCAAAACTGGTCTGGCGCGATCCCGAGGACGGCCGCTGTGGCGTCGTACACCGCTCGTCGCCTGTGCTCGTTGCCTGGATCGGTGAGCGTGCCGAAGAAGTCGAAGACGACGGCCCGCTTCATGGCGAGCCTGCTCCGTGCGAGGTGCAGAGCGCGAGCACGTGGTGCAGGCGCTCATCCGCAGGGTGGCGCAGCGGCGGCAGCAGCAACGTCATGACTCCTGACTCGACGGCACCTCCGTCGGGCCGGGACCGGTCGCCGACCATCAACGCCTCCGCGGGGGCGACGCCCAGAGCACCGAGTGCGTGCTCGAAGACTGCCGGGTCTAGTGCCTGCGCCCCGATCTCCAACGACAGCGTGAGGGCGTCGACGCGATGCCCTTCGTCGAACGGGACAGCGCGCACGGTCACCGAACGACGCTATCGCCGCGGGGTCCCGACAGGCGTCAGCCTGTCGGCTGGCGGGCGGCGCGGGCACGGGCGGTGAGGACGGTGATGAGCTCGTCGGCCTCACCGGCGCCGCGGTGCTGGAGCACCGCCTCGCGCAGGCTGCGCCCGGCGCTGTCCACGTGCACCGAGGCGAGCCCGAGCCGGCGCTGCCACGGGCCGCTCGACAGTCGCAGGCTCTGGACCTTGGACAGGGGTACGACGTCGGTCGTCGACGTGAGGATGCCGTAGCGCGAGACGACCAGGCGCCGGTCGGAGCCGATACGCAGCCTTCGGGCCGACAGCGGCGCGCGCCACCGGGCGCTGGGAGGTGCGGGCAGTAACGCCTTGGGCAGCGGGCCGCCCAGCACCCGCTCGACGAGGGCCAGCGCCAGCTCGCGGGGAGCGACGGGCAGCAGCGCGGAGGTCTGCGCCTGCTCTTCGCCACGGCCGCCGGCGTAGCCCGCGACGTCGACCTCGACGCGCACCCACCCCTTGCGCCGCCACAGCAGCGGCTCGCGCACCCGCACGGTCTGGACCCGGCCGGTGGGGATGGTCTGCGTCCGCTTGTCGAGCAGCCCGTGGCGCAGCCGCAGCCCACCGGGCACCTCGGCGACGGAGAAGCCGTACTCCAGCAGCAGCCGGCGCACCGCGAGGCTGCCGGTGCCGAGGAGCGCGGGCAGCAGACCGAGCAGGACGGTGCCGGCGGCCCGCACGTCGACCAGCGCGGTGAGCGCCGCGATCACCGGCAGGGACACGAGCAGCACGGTCGCGGGGCTTCGCAGCACCGAGCCGACCAGCGCCTCGGTCGGCACCT
The DNA here is from genome assembly GCA_030697205.1 of Mycobacteriales bacterium. NCBI lineage: Bacteria > Bacillati > Actinomycetota > Actinomycetes > Mycobacteriales > Mycobacteriales bacterium. The sequence continues at coordinate 66,444 of JAUYQP010000047.1, read as the reverse complement.
CGACGAGCACGTGCTCGGTCGGCTGCTCGTCCGCCTCGGGCGTGCCCGACACCAGCGCCAGCAGCGAGCCGCGCAGGGCCACGGCCTGGTCGTCGGTGAGGTAGGACAGCCGGGCCTCGGTGTCACCCCCGCCGACGACCTCGAGCCGCAGCTCAGCGAGACCGAGGACCCGACCGACGAGGGGGCGTACGACGTCGATGCTCTGGACGCGGGGGAGCGGCACGCGCCGGTCGCGCTTCTGCAGGACGCCGCTGGTGATGTGCAGCTCGGAGCCCTCGACGCGGTAGCGGGTGGTCCGCCAGGAGAGGTAGCCCGCCAGCAGCGCGAGCGGAGTCCCAACCCCAGCAGCCACCGCGATGAAGCGGCCGTCGGCGCTGCGCAGGCCCTGCTGACCGACGACGGCGATCAGCGCGAGCAGGTAGCGGCCGCCGCGCAGCAGCGGCGTGAGCGGGTGCAGCCGCGACCAGTCAGACACCGGCGGCGCGGGCCTCGCCCAGGGCGGCGAGCCGGTCGCGCAGCCGCTCCGCCTCGGCGGTCTGCAACCCGGGGATGGCGGCGTCGGTGGCGGCCGCGGCGGTGTGCAGGACGACGGTGGAGATCCCGTAGCGCCGGTCGAGCGGCCCGGCGACGACGTCGACGTACTGCATCCGGCCGTAGGGCACGACGGTCGTCCGGCGCACGAGCACGCCTCGGCGTAGGAGCAGGTCGTCCTCGCGCTCGGCGTAGCCCCACGCCGCCACGCGGCGGTCGGAGGCGCCGACCGCGAGAGCGACCGCGAGGCCGACGACGAGCAGCGCCGCGACGCCCTCCGGCGGGCCGGCGGCGGCGGTCAGGACCAGGCAGGTCAGCAGTCCTGGCAGGCCCAGCAGCAGGACGCACTCCAGGCGACGCAGCCGGCGCAGTGCGGGGTCGGGACGGCGCCAGTCCCCGGCGATCAGCTCCACCGGCGCGACGCTACCCGGGGTGGTGACCGATGATGGTGGGGTGAACAGCAACAAGGTCCTGCTCGTCGTCGGCGGAACGCTCATGACGGGCAGCATCGTGATGGCGGGGGTCTTCGCCTACTTCGTGGAGGGCCGCGACCGGGTGTTGGTCGTGACGATGAAGCAGGGCGTCACGCAGACCGACCGCGACCAGCTGCGCGCCGACTGCGGCGGGCTGCCCGGGGTCGAGGCCGTCGCCGACCGCGGCAACCCCGACCCGGACATCCAGCGCCGCTTCCCGGTGCGTTTCGTCATCACCGGCGCCACCCCGCGGCAGGAGGCCGCGCTGGAGGCCTGCGTCGAGGCGCGCAAGGAGACCGTCCGCGGTTTCCTCGTCGACGGGGACCGCTGACCGGCTGCTACATCGGGCCGCTGCTCGAGACCTCGTGCAGCGTGATGTCCACGCCGGTGAGGTGCGCGCCCGCTGCCGCTCCGAAGGCGGCCATGGCCGGTGCGGCCATGTGGGCGTCGAGCGCCGCGCGGTCGCGCCAGGTCTCGAGCATCAGGTAGGTGTCGGGCGCCTCGGTCGACGCGAGCAGCTCGTAGGACAGGCAGCCGTCCTCCTGGCGGGTCGCCTCGACCATCTCCTTCGCAGCGGGCAGCAGCGTGTCGGCGGCGCCGGGCGTGGTGGTGATGCGGGCGGTGACGAGCAGCACGGGCACTCCTGATGTCGTGGGTGGGGGCTGCAGCCTGGCGGGCGCGCGGGTGTCATGCAAGCGACACGACGGGGGACAGAACAGGCGATAGCGTGCGCCTCGCGCGGCAGGGGGTCGCGCAGACAAGGGGGGTTCGGGTGTCCGAGCTGCACGTCATGTTCCTCAAGGACCGACGGTCGATCAGCGGTGAGGACTGGCTCGACCTCGTGGATCGCGGCGTCCTGCGGGCGGCCGTGAACCCCATCAACGGGCCCTTCCGCGTCGGCTTCGGGACCTACTCGTCGGTGGCTGCACCGGACGACACGGCCGGGACTCCCGAGGAGACCGTCGAGGCTGCCTACGCGCTCATCTGCCCTGACCCGGACACCGTGCCGTGCGAACTCGTGCGGATGGTGCCGATCCGCGGTGTTCCCAGCTACGTGCCGCCGGACGTGGAGGTGGCCTTCGTGCTCCTGACGCTGCTGCGCGGACGGCTCAGCGCCTGGGCAGAGGAGCTCGGTGCCGCCGAGGAGCTCGGCGGGACGCAGACGCTGGCCGCGCTCACGTTCGGCACCGCGGGGGTCGACGCGGTCGTGGAGGTCGTCGCCGGCGACTCCGAGTCGCTGCACCGCCAGCTGGTCGCCGTCACCGACCACCCGTCGGTCGCCACAGCGCGGGTGCTCTACGCCAGCCCGCGACGCACCCGGGGCTTCGGCGCCGGCCGAGCGGTCCACGCGGACTGAGTCATGACTCGGGCGAGCGCCGCGCGCGTGTGCGCGGCGTGTGGTGCTCCGCAGGCACCGCAGGGTCCGTGTGCCGAGTGCGGGACCGCGTCCTTCGAACCTCAGCGACGTGTCGTTGCCGTGGTGTTCGCCGACCTCGCGGGCTACACCCACCTGGCGGCGTCCCTGGACCCCGAGGACGTGCACCTGCTGATTCGCCCGCTCATGAACGGGCTGCGGCGCGCCTGCACGGATCTGGGGGGCTCGGTGCCCGCGATCGAGGGGGACGGTCTCATGGCCGTCTTCGGAGCACTGCGTGACAGCGAGGACATCGCCTTCCGGGCGCTGTCCGCCGCGGTCGCGATGCAGTCGATCGTCGCTGACCGGCGCGCGGCCTACGGTCCCGAGCTCCCGTCGTTGCGCATCGGGGTCAACCTCGGGGAGGTCCTCGTTGCCCCTTCGTGGGAGACGGATGGGTTCTCGGTGTCCGGCGACGCCGTCAACGTCGGCAGTCGGCTGTGCGCCGTTGCGGGTCCCGACGAAGTGCTCGTCGCGTCGGCCCTGCTGACGGCGGTGTCCGCCAGCCTGCGCTGGTCCGACGAGCACCGGATCGAGGTGCGGGGTCGTGATCTGCCCGTCCTCGCCCGTCGGCTGCTGTGGCGCGAAGGCGCTGTCCCCGATGCGCGGCGCACGCCGTCGACCACGAGGCTCCTCGGTCGCGACGACGTGCTGCGGGCCATGGACCGCGTGGCGGGGCGCGTGCTTCTCGTGGGCGAGCCGGGGGTCGGCAAGACCAGGGTGGCCCGAGAGTGGGCGGCGCGTCGCCAGGACGTCGCGGGGCTCCGTGTCCTGACTGCAGCCTGCCCGTCGTTCCGGGCTGAGGCGCAGGTCGCTGCCGTTGCCGAGCTCGCCTGCGCGGTTCCGGCCGAGTGGCTCGCAGGACTGCCGGAGGCGGCACAGCGCCGGCTGCGTCGCCTGCGCGGTGAGCCGGTCGACAGCGCAGAGCCCGATCGGGTCGAGGACCAGGTAGCCGCGCTCGTCAACGTCCTCGCCCAGCACCGCGACGAGCTCGTCGTCGTCATCGACGACGTGCACTGGGCGACGCCGGTCGAGCTTCGCCTGCTGTCCTCGCTGCTGGCGCTCGACGGCCTGTCGGTCGTCGCGACCAGCCGCCGCGACGGGACGCCCGCCCTTGCGTGCCCAGACCTCGACGTCGAGCCGCTCACCGCCGAGGACAGCCGGCTCGTGGTCGACCAGCTGCTGCCCGGAGCTCCCCCGGAGCTCATCGACTTCCTCACAGCGCGGGCCGGGGGTGTCCCGCTCTACCTCGAGCAGTGCGCGCGCCTCCTCCTCGAGGAGCGCACCGTCGAGATGGACGGCGGGCGTGCCGTCATCGCGCACCCCGAAGGCCTGCGACGGGTGCCCACCGTGATGAGGCTCTTCGTCACGGGACGCCTTGACCTCCTCGACGGGATCGAGCGGGACGTCCTCGCCGCTGCGTCGATCAGCGGCGAGGCCGTCGTCCCCGATCTGTTGCGTCACCTGTGCAGGAGCGACATCGCCGACGTGGCGGACGGGCTCGTCGCCCGCGGTCTCCTGCAGTGGGAGGCGTCGGCCGCTGGTCCGCGGCTCCGCTTCCGCCACGCGCTCGTCCGCGACGTCGCCTACGAGAGCCTGACCCGTGCGCGCCGCGTGGACCAGCACCGAGCGGCAGCTGACTGGTACTCCGTGCGGCTCCCCTCGGGGGCGCTTGCTGCCCGGGCGGCCCACCTGGAGGCCGCTCTGGATCTCAGCCAAGGACTCTCCGCACCAGACTGCTCACTGGCCCGCGATACCCAGATGGCGCTGCTCGCGCATGCGCACGGGCTCGTGCAGGAGAACCCCGCGGCGAGCCTCGCGGTTCTCGCGCGCGTGACAGCCCTCTTCGAGCAGTACGCCGCCTGCGACCTGGAGCAGCTGGACACACAGCTGCTTCTCGCGGAGGTGCACGAGCTGGTGGGGCAGCACTTGGCGGCGCGTAAGGCAGCTGTGCTGGCGCACCGCCTCGCCGTTGCCGCGCAGGACCGGAACGGCGAGGCACACGCTCTTCTGCTGCACGGCATGACCTTCGTGCTCAGTGACCCGGAGCGGGCCCGCGAGCTCCTCGATGAGGCCATGGCCGCCTACATCGAGGTCGACGATGCAGTGGGGCAAGCCAAGGTGCACATCGCGGGCGCTTACGCCCTGCAGGGAGACTCGCTGGCGCAGATCGCTGTCGCGTTCTCCGCTGCCTACGACGCGGCGCGGCGAGCGGGAGACATGGCGATGGCGGCCACGGCTGCGCAGACGGTGGCCTTCCACGCGTTCCTGCGCGGCCGGGGGTACCTGGAGGAGTGGCTCGGACACGCGAACGCACTGGCACGGCCGGACGACATCGGCGGCCGCAGTCGTCTGCTGGCGGGGCGCGCGCTCGTGGACCTGGCCGGGATGTCACCGACGCACGCGCTTGCTCATGCTCAGGAGGCCGTGCAGCTCGGGGAATCTGTCGGTGTCCGCCAGGTCGTGAGCAACGCGGTATGGGTGGCAACCGAGGCTGCGGTCGCCGTAGGGGATCTGGAGCTCGCTGACGCGCTGCTCGAGCAGGGTGCGGACCACGCTGCCGCGCGACCGACCTCGCACCAGCGCTTCGACGTGCTGGTGGCGACAGCGCTCCTGCGCGGCAGGCAGGGACGCCCAGGGGAGGCCGACGGCGCGCTGCAGGAGGCGTCGGAGCTCGCCGCAGAGCTCGGCAGGGCCTACGACCGCGAGCGAGCGTGGTGTGCGGCAGTGCGGGCCTGCGAGACGGGTCGGTGGGAGGCGGCCGTCCCGCTGCTCGACCAGGTCCTCGAGGCCGACCGCGCCGGGGACCAGCCCTTCCTGTCGCTGCGTCCTCGGGTGCTGCGGCTGCAGTGCCAGGTGATGGCAGGGCAGCGCGTGTCGTTCAGTGAGTCCGACGCGCTCCAACGGGACAGCCGCGAGTGGGGAGCGCCTCCGGTCGACGCGATCCTGCAGCGCTGGCTGGAGGTCGACGACCTGCTGAAGGGTGAGCGCCCCGCGATCGCTCTCCAGCTGCCACCGCTGCCGGACCTCGCCGAGGCCCGAGCGGTCGACCACCTGCTGCACGGCCTGCTTGACGGCGACGATGCGCGGCTGGTCGCTGCGGCGGCGGAGTGGAAGTCGCTCGGGGTCACCGCCTGGACCGCCGTACCCCTGGTGTGGCACGCCCACCTCTTCGGTGAGCAGACCCACCTGGCCGAGGCCCGCGAGGTCCTGGTGGCCTGCGGGGCGCCCGACGACGCCGAGACGCTGCTGCGCGAGCGGCTCCGGTCCTACATGCCCCGACGTACCCTCGGGGAATGACCGCACAAGGCCTCGTCGACGGCTTCGGCCGGGTGGCCACCGACCTGCGGGTGTCGCTGACCGACCGCTGCAACCTGCGCTGCGACTACTGCATGCCTGCGGAGGGCCTGCCCTGGCTCCCGCAGCCGGAGCTGCTGACCGACGACGAGCTCGTGCGGGTCGTCGGGCTGCTCGCGCGGGAGGGCATCCGCACGGTGCGGCTCACCGGCGGCGAGCCGTTGCTGCGCCCCGGGGTCGTCGACCTCGTGCGCCGGCTCGTCGAGCTGGGCCTGCGGCTGTCGCTCACCACCAACGGCCTGGCCCTGCGCCGGCTCGCGCAGCCGCTCGCCGACGCGGGCCTCGCCCGGGTCAACGTCAGCCTCGACACGCTGCGCCCTGACCGCTTCCACCAGCTCACCCGTCGCGACCGGCACGCCGACGTCGTCGCCGGCCTGGAGGCCGCGGCGGCCGCGGGGCTCACCCCCGTCAAGGTCAACGCCGTCCTCATGCGGGGTCGCAACGACGACGAGGCGGGCGAGCTGCTCGACTGGTGCCTCGAGCGCGGCTACGAGCTGCGCTTCATCGAGCAGATGCCCCTGGACCCGCAGCACGGCTGGGACCGCGCGCTGATGGTGACCGCCGACGAGGTCCTCGCCCAGCTCTCTCGCCGCTACTCCCTGACGCCCGCCGAGGACCGCGGTAGCGCTCCCGCCGAGACCTGGCTCGTCGACGGTGGCCCGGCCCAGGTCGGCATCGTCGGCTCGGTCACCCGGCCCTTCTGCGGCACCTGCGACCGGCTCCGGCTCACCGCCGACGGGCAGCTGCGCAACTGCCTCTTCGCCCGCGAGGAGTCCGACCTCCGCGCCCCGCTGCGCTCCGGCGCTACCGACGCCGAGCTCGCCGAACGGGCGCGACTCGCGGTCGCGGGCAAGCGCGCCGGCCACGGCATCGACGACCCCGGCTTCCTGCAGCCGCAGCGCCCCATGTCGGCGATCGGCGGCTGACCCCGGTGCGGGACACTGGACCCGACACGGAGTACGACGCAGAGGAGTCCGGGTGCTCGACGACTGGGTGGCTGCCGCCGCGGCCGAGCTCGGCCTGACCGACCCGGTCGACGTCACCGCGCTGCTCGACCTCGCCCGCGACGCGGCCCACGGCGTGACCCGGCCGGCCGCACCGCTGACCACCTACCTGCTCGGGATCGCGGTCGGCCGTGGCGCCGACCCGATCGAGGCCTCCGCGCGGTTGGCCGCCCTCGCGGCGTCGTGGACCGACCGCGCGTAGTGGGCACCCACTGGCACGAGGCCCGGGCGATCGCGCACGCCTGCGCGACAGCGCTGCCCGCGGGTCGCGTCGCCCTCGACGCCGCGGCCGGGCTGGTGCTGGCCGAGGACCTGCGGGCCCTGGTCGCGCTGCCGCCCTTCGACGCCTCCGCCATGGACGGCTGGGCGGTGTGCGGTGACGGCCCGTGGCGGGTCGTCGGTGAGGTGCTCGCCGGTGACGTCGCGTCTGTGCAGCTCCGTGACGGCGACGCCGTCGTCACAGCGACCGGCGCCGCGGTGCCCGTCGGCACGACCTCGGTCCTGCCGCTCGAGCAGGGGCACCTGGCTGCCGCGTCGTCGGATCCGCACACCGGTGACCTCCTGTCCGGCGCGACGGAGCGGGGACGTCACGTCCGGTCGGCGGGGGAGGAGGCCGCAGTGGGGGAGGTCCTGCTCGCCCGCGGCACCGTCCTGTCGCCGGCTGCCCTCGGGCTGGCTGCGGGAGCCGGACACGACAGCGTGCTCGTCCACCCGCGCGCGACCGTCCGCGCCGTCGTCACCGGCTCCGAGCTCGTCGACCACGGGCTGCCGTCCGCGGCCCGGATCCGTGACGCGGTCGGCCCGTTGCTGCGGGCGGCGGTCCCCGGTCTGGCCGCGGTCTCGGTCAGGGTCGACGTGGTGCCGGACGACCGCGACCGGCTGCGCGCCGCCCTCACCGAGGCCGCCCCCGACACCAGCGCCGACACCAGCGCCCCCACCCGAGCCGACGTCGTGCTGGTGTCCGGGTCGTCGTCGGCCGGACCGGCCGACCACCTCGCGACGGTCCTACGCGAGCTGGACGCAGACGTCTTGGTCGACGGCGTCGACGTGCGCCCCGGTCACCCGCAGCTGCTCGCGCGCCTGCCCGACGGCACCTGGGTCCTCGGTCTGCCCGGCAACCCGCTCGCCGCCCTCGTCGCCCTCGTCACGCTCGCGGAGCCGCTGCTGGCCGCGCTGGCCGGCAGACCGCTGCCGGAGCTCGCCCGAGCGACCTGGCGGGGCGAGCCGTCGACGGCAGCGACCACCCGGCTGGTGCCGATCACCCTGACCGGCGGTGCGGCCCACCCCACGGGGCACGCGGGCTCGGCGATGCTGCGCGGCGCCGCTGTCGCGGACCACCTCGCGGTGGTCCCGCCCGGGTGCGCCGCGGGTCAGGGGGTCGAGGTCGTCGCGCTGCCCTGAGCGAGCAGACGGACCACCGCCCTTCCGGCTGCCGCGGCCACCCGGGGCACCTCGTCGTCGCGCAGCCCGGCGATCGGGTCGTGCAGGTTGTCGAGGCCATGGCGTGCGACGACCTTGCAGGCCAGCTCGCGCACCCGCCACTGCGGGTCGGCCAGCGCGTCCGCCAGCTCGGGCAGGGCCGCGTCGTCCCAGCACCACAGCAGGCCGCGGACGCCCCACACCCGCAGCCAGTGGTTCTGCCGCTCGAGCCCCCAGGTCGCGGCATCACCGGCGAGGACCCGCACCAGTGCGGGATCCATCCCGTCCTCGCGCAGCAGTGCGCGGCAGCCGTCGACGACCGCCGCCGCACCGACCCGGGCGGCGTGGGCCTCGATGCGCTGCCGTGGGGTCATACCGGCAACCGTAAGGTCGCAGGCGTGCTCGGAACCCTCGCCACCACGCCCGCCGTCGAGCGCGCCGACCTGCTCGCGCCTCCCGTCGTACCCCTGTTGCCCCCTGGTGCGCTGGTGGCCGAGATCGACGCTGAGCTCGCCGACACCGCGGCCTTCTGCGCGGCCTACGTAGTCAAGCTGGAGGAGTCGGCCAACTGCGTCGTCGTCGCCGGGCGGCGCGGCGAGGTGACGACGCTCGCGGCGTGCGTCGCGCTCGCGACCACGCGGGTCGACGTCAACGGCGTTGTGCGGCGGCTGCTCGACGCGCGCAAGGCGAGCTTCGCGCCGATGGACGTGGCGGTGGCCGAGACCGGGATGGAGTACGGCGGGATCACCCCCGTCGGCCTGCCTGCCGGCTGGCCGTTGCTGATCGACAGCCGGGTCGTCGGGGTCCCGTGGGTCGTGGTCGGGTCCGGGCTGCGCCGCTCCAAGCTGGTCCTGCCGGGCGCCTCGCTCGCCGCGTTGCCCGGGGCGCAGGTCGTGGAAGGCCTTGCCGGCTAGGCCGTGACGCCGGCGGTCACGCCGCCCACCGCCTCGTCCACGCAGGACTGTCGACTGCCTGCTGCTCGGACGTGGGACTTCCACCTCACGGTCGAGTGCGTCACCGCGGGTGGGGGAGCACGCACACCGGTCCGATCTCGCTGTCCAGCTGGAAGTCCGAAGTCCGCCAAGCGCGATGCGGGGAAGCACGGCAGCTGCGGCTGGTGGCCCGGACCCGGGGCACGCGGTCCGGGCGGGACTGCTCGCCTGAGGGGTCCGTAGGGTCGGTGTGGTGCGCACCTTCCGGGACGGCTTGCGTGACGGCGCGCCCTTCGCCGCGGTCGCCTTCGTGCTGTCGATGTCGTTCGGCGTGGTCGCGACCGAGGCCGGCTTCTCCCCGCTGGCCGCCGTGGTCATGTCCGCGGTCGTCTTCGCCGGCTCCGCGCAGTTCACCTCGCTCGGCATCCTCGTGGCCGGCGGCGGGGTCGGCGCGGCGGTGAGCGCCGCCGCACTCATGAACAGCCGCTTCGTCCCCATGGGCTTCGCCCTCGGACCGTCGCTGCGCGGCGGGCGCCTGCGCCGGGCGGTCGAGGGCCAGGGCACCGTCGACTCCTCCTGGGTGATGGCGTCCAACGGTGACGGCACCTTCGCCCGGGAGTACCTCTTCGGCCACACCGGCGCGCAGTACGTCATGTGGGTCCTCGGCACTGCGGCGGGCGCTGTCGTGCCCGACCTCGACGCCCGCGCGCTCGGCCTCGACGCGCTCTTCCCCGCCTTCTTCCTCACTTTGCTGTGGACCGAGCTGCGCGACCCGCTGCGCCGCGGGGTGGCGCTCGCCGGGGCGCTCGTCGCCCTCGCGCTGGTGCCGTTCGTGCCCGCCGGCGTGACCGTCCTCGTCGCGAGCGCTGCTGCGCTGGTCGGCCTGCGGCGGCCGGTGTGAGCGCCACGACGGTGTGGACCACGATCGCGCTGGTCGCGCTCGTTACCTTCGTCTGCAAGGGGATCGGGCCCTTCGCCATCGGGGAGCGCGAGCTGCCCGCGCCGCTCGTGCGAGTCGTCGCGCTGCTCGGCTCGGCGCTGCTCGCGGCCCTTGTCGTCACGAGCGCGCTAGCCGAGGGCCCGGAGCTCGCCGTCGGAGCGAAGACCGTCGGGATCGGGGTCGCCTCGGTGCTGCTGTGGCGGCGCGCCCACCTCGTCGTGGTCGTCGTCGGCGCCGCGGCCGTCACCGCTGCGCTCCGCGCCGCCGGCCTCTCCTGACCGCCACCTCCTTGCACAAGGAGGCTGGGACGGGGACTGGGACGGGGGCTGGGACGGCGAGGGGGGTGGCCGCCAAAGAGAACGTGTTCTACCTTCGGGGCGTGGACCTCGACTACGGCGTCATCGATGCGGACAACCACTACTACGAGGCGCTCGACGCCTTCACGCGTCACCTCGACCCGCGCCACGGCGAGCGGGTCTTCCAGTGGGCGGAGGTGGGTGGCCGCCGCTACCCGATCGTGGGTGGCCGGCTCAACAAGGCGGTCGTCAACCCGACCTTCGACCCGGTGAGCCCGCCAGGGGCGATGGCCGACTACTTCCGCGGCAACCCCGACGGCAAGCTGCCGATGGAGTTCCTGCGCGAGCGCGAGCCGGTGCGCCCGGCCTACCGCGACCGCGACGCCCGGATCGCGACGATGGACGACCAGGGCGTCGAGCAGATCTGGCTCTACCCGACCCTCGGCATGCTCTACGAGGAGGAGCTCTCCGAGGATCCGGAGGCGGTCACTCTGATGTTCAGCGCCTTCAACCGCTGGGTCGAGGAGGACTGGGGCTACGGCTACCACGGCCGCATCTGGGCCGCCCCCTACCTGTCGCTGTGCGACGTCGACTGGGTCTGCGCGGAGCTCGAGCGGGCTGTCGGGCTCGGCGCCCGCTCGGTCGTCGTGCGGGCCGCCGCCCCGACGACCCGCGACGGTCGGCTGCCGATGAGCGACGAGGCCTTCGACCCCTTCTGGGCGCGGCTGCAGGAGGCCGGGATCACCCTTGTCGTGCACGCCGGCGACAGCGGCCCGACCGCGACCGCCGGCTACAGCGGCGGCCGCTTCTCCTCGTCGTTCAAGGCGATGGCGCGCCCCCGGATCTCGATGCTCACCATGGAGCGCTCGATCCACGACCTCGTCGCGAGCTTCGCCTTCGACCAGCTCTTCACCCGCTTCCCCGGCCTGCGCGTCGCCTCGGTCGAGAACGGCTCCCAGTTCCTGCCGGGGCTGTTCGCCGGGCTGCGGTCCGCTGCGAAGAAGATGCCCGGCTACTGGGCCGAGGATCCCGTCGAGACGCTGCGCCGCCACCTGTGGGTCAACCCGTTCTGGGAGGACGACGTCCACGAGGTCGTCGAGCTCATGGGCGCCGACCGGGTGCTGTTCGGCTCGGACTGGCCGCACATCGAGGGCATGCCCTCGCCGCTGGACTACCTCGTCGAGCTCAAGGACCTCGACGACGGCGTACGCCGCAAGATCCTGCGCGACAACGCCCTGTCGCTCATGGGCCCGGCTGCCTGACGACGGTCAGAAGCGGTCGCGCCGCACGACGGGCTTGCGGTTGCGGATGAGCGTGGTGCGCAGGGCCGCGACGACCTCGTCGACGCTGTCCTCCGGGACCTCGACGAGGGAGAACCGCTCGCTGATCTCGATCGCGCCGACATCACGGCCCGACAGCGACGTCTCGCCGGCGACGGCACCGACGAGGTCCTGCGGACGGATCCCCGAGGAGCGGCCGAGGCCGACGAAGACCCTGCCCCAGGTGCCGCCGCCACGTGGCTCGCGGGCCGGGTCGGGGCCGCCGGAGGTTGGCCGGCTGCGGTCGTGCGGTGAGGACCGGGGACCCGCCACCGGTCGGCTGCCCGAGTGCGAGTCGGCCCGGGAGTCGGCCCGGGAGTCGGGGCGGGAGTCGGGGCGGGAGTCTCGGGTGCCGGTCGCCGGGGCGGTCGCGGTCGGGATGTCCTGCTCGTCGGGGGCCGGCCCGGTCGCCTCGTGGGCGAGCTTGACGGCCGCGGCCGCCACGTCGGCGAGGTCGAAGTCGGCGGTCAGCGAGTCGACGACCCCCCGGAAGCCCTCGAGGTCGTCGTCGGTGAGGCACGCGTGCAGGGCAGCGCGGGTCAGCTCGAGGCGCCGGCTGCGCAGGTCCTCGACGCTGGGCAGCCGCTCCTGCGCGATGGTCGCGCCGGTGACCCGCTCGATCGTCTTGAGCATCCGGTGCTCGCGCGGCTCGGCGAGGGTGATGGCGGTGCCGACCCGGCCGGCGCGCCCGACCCGGCCGATGCGGTGGACGTAGGGCTCCACGGCCGACGGGACGTTGTAGTTGATGACGTGGGTGAGGTGGTCGATGTCGAGGCCGCGGGCCGCGACGTCGGTCGCGACGAGCAGCTCGGCGGTGCGAGCGCGCAGCCGGTTGACGACCCTGTCGCGCTGCTCCTGGCTGAGCCCGCCGTGCAGCGCCTCCGCGCGGTAGCCCCTGCCGTTGAGGGTCTCGGTGAGGCTGTCGACCTCCTCGCGGGTGCGGCAGAAGACGATCGCGCGCGCGGGCTGCTCGACGTCGAGCAGCCTCCCGAGGGCCGCCGGCTTGTGGGCGCGCTGCACGACGTATGCGACCTGGCGGACGCGCGGCGCCTCACCGGCGGTCGTGGTCTCCCGCTCGATCTGCACCCGCACCGGCTCGTGCAGGTGGCGCTTCGCGATGGCCGTGATCCGGCTCGGCAGGGTCGCGGAGAAGAGCACGGTCTGGCGCTGTGCCGGCGTCGCGGCGAAGATTGCCTCGAGGTCGTCGGCGAAGCCCATGTCGAGCATCTCGTCGGCCTCGTCGAGCACCACGACGGCGAGCTCGGACAGCTGCAGGGTGCCCCGGTTGATGTGGTCGATGGCCCGACCCGGCGTTGCCACGACGACGTCGACGCCGCGCTCGAGCTCGCGCAGCTGCCGCCCGATCGGCTGGCCGCCGTAGACCGGCAGCACGCGCACACCGAGCTGCTTGCCGTAGGTGTGCACCGCTTCTGACACCTGCATCGCGAGCTCGCGCGTCGGGGTGAGCACGAGGGCCGACGGCAGCCGGCCGCGCGACTCGCCGAGGCGCTGCAGCAGCGGCAGCGCGAAGGCGGCGGTCTTGCCGGTGCCGGTCGCGGCCTGGCCGAGGACGTCGCGGCCCTCGAGCTGCGGCGGGATCGCCGCGGCCTGCACCGGTGTCGGCTCCTCGTAGCCGAGGGCGGCCAGCGCCCGGACCAGCTCGGGTCGCAGGCCGAGGTCGGCGAAGTCGGTCACGGGGCGAGCCGCTCGTCGAGGCCGGCACGGACCGCCGGCCACTCGGCCGCGAGGATCGAGAAGTACGCCGTGTCGCGCACCGTCCCGTCGGGCCGGCGGCGCTGGTGCCGCAGCGTCCCGTCGTACTCCGCCCCGAGCCGGCGGATCGCGGCCTGCGAGCGGGCGTTGAGGGCATCGGTCTTGAGCAGCACCCGCCCGGCGCCGACGTCGTCGAAGGCATGCCCGAGCAGCAGCCGCTTGCACTGCGGGTTGGTGCGGCTCGCCCACTGCTCCACGGCGTACCACGTCCAGCCGATCTCGAGCCCGCCGAGCGCGACGTCGATGTCGAGGTAGCTCGTGGAGCCCACCGCCCGGCTGTCGACGACGACCGCGAAGGCGAGCCGGTCGGGGTCGGCCTCGGCGGCGTCGACGAGGGTCACGACGTCCTCGACGGTGCGTGGCCGCAGGGCGGGGAGCCACCTCCACACCCGGTCGTCCTGGGCGGCGGCGAAGAGGTCCTCGACGTGCTCGGGCCCGAGCGGCTCGAGGCGGACGCGGTCGCCGGTGAGGACGACGGGCTCAGGAGTACGCACGGATGACCTGACGACCGAAGCGCTCCATCTCGGTGTGCTGCGGGGAGAACTGCAGGAGCATCAGGTCGACGCCCGCAGCCTCGTAGTCGCGGATCCGCGCGATGACCTGCTCGGGCGTGCCGACCAGCCCAGCGCGCAGGCCCCTGTTGGACACGGAGTACTCCTCCAGCGACACCTGCGACTCCAGCTGGGAGCCGGCGACGAAGTCCTGGTAAGACGCGTAGGCCTCCGGGCTCGACTGCACGTCCAGCACGCGGGCGAGCTCGGCCTGCGCCTCCGCCTCGGTGCCGCGCACGATGACGTAGCCGGACACGCCGTAGCGGAACGGTGGTCGGCCCGCGGCGGTGCGGCGCGCCTCCATGTCCTGCACCTTCGCGGCGATGACCTCGGGGGCATCGCCGTGCATGACGTAGGCGGTGCCCTGCTGTGCGATGACGTCCTTCGCCGTCGGGGACTCCCCGCCCATGTAGACCGTCGGCGGCTCGGCCGGCTTGGGCTCGAGCACGCACCCGTCGAGGTCGTAGAGCTCACCGTGGTGGGTTACCGTCTCCTCCTTCATCAGGCGGGTGAAGACCTCGAGCCACTCGGCGGTGCGCGCGTAGCGGGCGTCGTGCACGTCGAAGGGCGCGCCGTACTGCGTGGCCTCGTCCTTCCACCACGAGCTCACGACGTTGAGGCTGATGCGGCCCGGGGCGATCGTGTCGAGGGTGCTGACGGCCTTCGCGGTGAGGCTCGGCGAGTGGTAGTTGGGGCGGACCGCGAGCATCAGCTCGAGGCTCTGCGTGACGGCCGCCACAGCCGGGGCGAGGGCCCACGCGTCCAGCGACGGGGCGCGGTGGCCCTTGATGTCGTTGAGGTTGAGCTCGGCGATGAGAGACAGGTCGAAGCCGTGCTGCTCGCTCGCGACGGCGAGGTCGCGGAGGTACGGCCAGTCGATCGACATCCCCTCGTCGGGGACGTTGCGGAGCCAGCCGCCGAAGATGGGCATCCAGTAGCCGAAGCGCATGGTTGCCAGGCTAGTGACAGGTGGCGTGGGTAGCGTGGCCGCCATGGACGAGGGACGCGCGCACCGCGTGGTCGACGCGCTGCGCTCGCACGGCGTGCACGCGACCGTGAAGAAGGCCGGGGTCTACCAGTTCGGGGTCGTCGTCGCCCTGCCCGACGGCCGCGAGGCGGTCTGGGACACCGACGGCACTGCCGGGCTCGAGGCGCAGGTGATGGCCAACGGCATGCTCGTCGGCTTCGTCCCGAAGATCGCGGGGTCCGAGGACTACGACGAGGCGCAGACCATCGAGGCGATCTGGCACACCGACTACGACCAGCCGATCGCGCGACGGCGTACGACGCCACCTCCGGCCGCCCCGCCGCTGCCCGTGCAGGGCGGGGTCTTCCGGCGCTTCTTCGGCGGCTTCCGACACTGACCCGGCACTGACCTGGCTTGGTCAGCAGGCGCAGGTGTAGCCGCTGCCGCCGGACAGCTCCGACCACAGGGCGTCGTACGCCGGCTCCGGGTCGTCGGGGTCGTGGATGCCGTCGACGAGGCCGGTCGCTCGACCCGCCATCAGAGCGGTCCACTCGTCCTTGGTGACGGCCTCGTGCGGCACGGTCGCGGCCCGCGCGTGGACCAGCCGGACGTAGTCGCGCAGGAACACCCAGCGGGTCCCGTCGACCTGCGGCCCGGCGTCGAAGGTCCGGCCGACGGCGTCGGACCAGGCGAGCAGCGGCAGGTCGACCCCGGCCGCGACCGGCAGCCCGATCCACTTCCAGGCGCGGGTGTTGACGTCGAGCAGCAGCAGCCGCCCGGTCGCCGCGTCGCGGACGAACTCGATCTCGCTGATGCCGCTGTAGCCGAGCTGCTGCAGAACCCGCACGCCGGCGTCGGCGATGGCCGGGTCCCATTGCGCGTCGGCGAGGCAGGAGGTGCCGAAGTCGGGCGGCCACTGCTCGAGCTTGCGCCCGGTGAAGACCCCGCGAGGTGTCCCGTCGGGGGAGAGGTAGGACGCCACCGACCAGAAGCCGCCCGGGTCGGTGCCGATCCACTCCTGCGCGACGAGGGACAGGCCGTGCGCGGCGGCTGTGGCGTACCGCTCGAGGAACTCGGCCCGGTCGTGGACGACGAACACCTTCGCCTGGAAGGCGTCGTAGAAGCCGCGGGAGTCGTCGGGCTTGAGCACGCAGGGGTAGGGGACCTGGTCGGCGACGTGCTCCGCAGGCCGGTCGTCGAGGTACCACGACCGCGGCGCGTCGACCCCGAGCGCCTCGCAGGCGCGGTAGAGGTCGGTCTTCGACAGCGCCCGCTGCACGACGTCGTAGGGCGCAAAGGGGAAGAGGTAGTGCTCCTCCAGCACGTCGCGGTGCGCGGCCAGCGCGAGCACCCAGTCGTCGTTGCAGGGAAAGAGGACGGGACGGGTCGGGAAGGACGGTCCGAGCGCGACCAGGTGCTGCGCCAGGGCCTCTGCGTCCTCGGGGCCTGGCACGAGCCCGAGCGCGGAGAGGTGGCGGGAGTGCTGGCCGAGGCCGCCGCGCTCCTTGTCGAGGCCGAGCACGGGCACGCCCGCGCGCCCGAGCGAGCGCGCGACCGCGAGGCCGGTGACGTGCATGTTCATCACGACGGCACCGGGCACGTCGGCCGGCAAGCCCTCCGCGACGACCTGCTGACCGGCCAGTGCTAGCACGGGTCGACCCGGGTCAGGAAGCCGCGGACGTCGAGGTGCTGGGCCAGGCTGTCGCGGTGGTCGGGGCAGGCGTGCCAGACCTTCTCGCGGTCCGGCGTGTGGATCGACGGGTTGTTCCAGACCACCGCGAAGGCCGCGTCGGCCCGGCAGCCCTTCGCCGAGCACACCACCCGCTCGTCCTGATCGGCGTCCACCGGCTCGAGGCTAATAGTCTGGAGCCGTGGGGGCCGCTGACGTGCTCGGGACCGCGCGGCGCCACGCCGACGCGGCGAAGCTCGCTGCCAACACCGCCTACCACCTGCGCGGCATGACGCACGGCCAGTGGGCCAAGGTCTACGGCCACCCGCGCCTCGAGTGCAGCGACATGACGGTGGGCGACCACTTCCGGGTCGTGTCCGGCCACCGACGCACCCTGCTGTGCGGCTGGGGCAAGGTCACCTTCGGCGACCGCTGCTTCGTCAACGCCGGCACGATCCTGTTCTCGGTCCTCGAGGTGACGATCGGTAACGACGTCGCGCTCGCCAACGAGGTCTACATCCTCGACAGCAACAGCCACGGCACCGAGGGCCGCAACCCCTACGACGCCCCGGTGCGCATCGGTGACGGCACCTGGGTCGGCGCCCGAGCGGTCATCCTCCCCGGCGTGACGATCGGCAAGCGGGTCGTCGTGGGCGCGGGCGCGGTCGTCTCCCGCGACGTGCCCGACGACTGCATCGTCGCGGGCAACCCGGGCGTCGTGACCCGCAAGCTCGACTACCCGGCGCACTGCCAGCGGGCCTGGTGCGACTACTTCTGCGCCTGCCCCGAGCGCCCGCGCCTGTAGACCCACCCTGGCCTCCTGCGACAGCCCCCACCAGGATGTGGCGATCATGCAGGCGGGCCCGAGCGTGGGTGATCGCCACATCTGCCAGGGCACACGCGTCGGCGTCCACCCCGCCTCGGGGATGTGGCGATCATGCAGGCCGGCCGCAGCGTGCGTGATCGCCACACCCGTCCGGGCGCGCGAGCAGGAGCCCTAGGCTCGATGCGGTGGAGCTGCCCCCGCTGGACCTCGCGGCCTCCGACACCGTGCGGACCTTCAAGATGCGGCGCAGCCGGGTCTCGGCGACGCAGGCGGACGCGATCGCGCGGCTGTGGTCGTCGTACGGCCTGCGGGTCGAGCCCCGGCCCCTCGACCTCCCCGCGCTGTTCGGCCGAGAGGCTCCCGTGCTGCTCGAGATCGGTGCGGGCATGGGGGAGGCGACCTTCGCGACCGCGCGCGACCACCCCGAGCTCGACGTGCTCGCGGTCGACGTCCACACGCCGGGGCACGGCAACCTGCTCCGGCTCGTCGGCGACGCGGGCCTGACCAACCTGCGGGTCGCCGACGGCGACGCCCTCGTGCTGCTCCGCGACATGGTCGGCTCGGGGTCGCTCGCCGAGGTGCGGGTGCTCTTCCCCGACCCGTGGCCCAAGAGCCGCCATCACAAGCGCCGCCTCGTCACGCGGGCCTTCGCCGCGCTGGTCCACGACCGCCTCGCGCCGGGGGGCGTCCTGCACGTGGCGACCGACTGGCAGGAGTACGCCGAGGTCGTGCGCGACGTCCTCGGGCAGTCACCGCTGCGGGTCGTGGAGACCGGCGCGCGGCTGCGCGGGCGACCGGTGACCCGCTTCGAGGAGCAGGGCCTGCGGGCCGGCCGCTGCCCCTTGGACGTCGTCGCCGCCCGCGACTGAGGCTCGTCAGGCGGTGCAATCGAGGACGAGCTTGCCGGTGGTGCCGCGGCCGCGCAGGTCCTCGTGGGCCTGCCGGGCGTCGGCGAGCGGGTAGGTGCCGCCGACCAGCGGGCGCAGGGTGCCGGCGACGACCATGTCGAGCAGCTCGGCCATCTGCGGCTGCAGCATCGCGGGGTTGCCGAAGCAGTGGGCCAGCCAGAAGCCGATGACCGCGCGGCTGCGCGACATCAGCTCGCCGGAGTGGACCGGCTTCGGGGCCGTGCGCGAGGCCATGCCGAAGGTCGCGAGCCGTCCGAAGGGCGCCAGCGCGGCGAGGGAGGCGTCGAAGGTCGGACCACCGACCATCTCGAGCACGACGTCGACCTTGCGGCCTCCGTTGGCCGCCTCGAGCGCGCCCTTGAGGTCGGCCTCGCCGGCGAGCACGAGGCTGTCGGCGCCGAGGTCCTTGGCCAGCTGGAGCTTGTCCTCCGAGGAGGCAACCGCGATGACGTTGCCGGCACCCCATGCCTTGGCGAGCTGGACCGCGAGGGTGCCGACGCCGCCGGCAGCGGCGTGCACGACGACGGACTCGCCCTCAACGAGGTGGGTGGAGGTGCGGAGCAAGTGCCAGGCGGTGAGGCCCTGCACCATCAGCGACAGCGCCTGCCCGTCGGAGACCGCCTCGGGCAGCGGGAACGACATCGCGGGGTGGACGAGGGCCTGCTCGCAGTAGCCGCCGGTCATCGTGAAGGCTGCCACTCGGGTGCCGCCGAGGTCGCCGACGACCTCCGAGCCGGGGATGAGCGGCAGCGTCGTCTTGGACAAGTAGCTGTCCTCGACCTGGTGGGTGTCGGCGTAGTTGACGCCGGCGCTCCAGACCGCGACGACCTCGAACCCGTCGGCGGCGACCGGGTCGGCCACCTCGCTGAGCTGTAGGACTTCCGGTCCGCCGAACTCGGTGATCTGGATCGCGCGCATGACGGCTCCTGTCTGCTCACGAGTGGCAGACCGTCTCGCTGCCACTTTCCGGACGACTACGTGTCTACAGGGGACGGCAATGCGCCCGACCAGCAGGTACGACAAGAGGGCCCCGTGCGCGGGCGCCGCGGGGCAGGGAACCGACCGCGGCCTGCTCGGTCGCCCGCTCGACCCGAGGCTCCGTCAGCGCCGTGCCTCGTGTCCGTCCACCCACTCGTGGCCGGCGAGGCAGAAGCGCGGCACAGGGTCGTCGCGCAGCGGGTGCCACAGGTCCACCAGGCGCCGGCCCCGACGCAGGTACTCCTCCTCCGACAGCACCCGGAGGGTATGAGCCGGCGCGACTCCGAACGCCTCCAGGACATCCTCGACGCCAGCGGCCATCAGAAGTCACGTCGCCCGCGGGGACCTGTCGGATGGTCTGATCTTCGACGCCGTACGCGTCCGCCTCATGGAGATCGGCGAAGCGATCAAAGCCACCTCGACGGCACTGCTGGACACCGAGCCGACTCACCCGTGGAGTGACATCGCCCGCATGCGAGACCGGCTGGTCCACCGCTACTTCGACGCCACGCACGGCCACGTTTCGGGCGCCGTCCACCACGACCTCGAGCCACTCAAAGCCGCGGTGGAGCGCCTCCAGCAGCGCCTTCGTAAGACCGAATAGGGCCGGACGGCCACCGCGAGGAACGGCACCTACTCCACCTGGCTATGTATCAGCAGGGCTGAGATTCGTCGGCCGGTCGGGTGGCGCGAGATGAGGTACGTCACTGCTAGTTTGCTGAGTTCAGAGCCATCGGCTCGTCGGCGGGAGAATCGGCTGTAATGGACGGCGGTACCTGCGTTCACAATCTTGGTCTGCGCGTCTAGCACTTCGCTGTGGTCGTACCCGGCAGCCCGCATGGCTTCGACTTGCTGCTCGACCATTGCCAGGACCTCATCCGGGCCGGTGAGCGACTCAAGAGCTGCGTCGGTGCTCATCAGGAGCGGCGTGTCGTAGTACGACAGCACCGACGAAGGCGATCGCTCACCTCGTCCACACGCGGCGAACGCGGAGAGGTACTCGTGGAACCAGGCTGCCACGTCCCCGTCAGGCATCCTCGGAGGTTAGCGATGAGTGCCTGGGTCAGCAACTCCCCCCAGTACGGCGACTTACTGGGGGCTGTCTGCCGGGAAGTAGGTAGTGCTTGATACGTTTGGAGAGAAACCTCCGCGGCGGTGGACTCCGGAACCAGAGGTCGTGAAGATCGTCGTGTAGTGGCCCCGGGGGGCGGGCGCGCGAAAGCGCTGGTAAGCGGGCTGCCGGCTCGACCCCTGCTTCACGACGATCGTCACGACGCGCCGGGCGCCGGGAGTGAGCACCGAGCCGACTTGACGCCAGGGCTGGTTACCGGCGGGCGCGGATCTCGGCGGCCTGGCCCGCGGCAGCGGCCGTGACCATGCAGATCGCGATCGCGACGACGGCGGCGGGCAGCGCGGGGCTGGCCGGGTCGACCGGCAGAGCGGCGCCGACAGAGGGCACCGGACGGGCCAGGGTCAGAGGGGCCGAGCGCGGACCGCCGCTACCGGCTGCAGGAGCTGCGGAGACGGCTCCGGTCGTCGCGCCGGACGCGTTCGACGCAGCCGAGTCGACGCGGGGCAGCGAAACCGCGACGGGCGCGACCGGGGCGCCGACCGGAGCGGCGACGACGGGGGCCGCCACCGGCGAACGCGGGGCAGCAGGGGCTGGAGCCGGCGCGGTCGGCGCGGGTGCGGTCGGCGACGGGGCGGGAGCGGGCAGCAGGACCTCGGTCACCGGGCCGGTGACCGGGCTGATGACCGGCGCGACCAGGCCCTTGACCGGCTCGGGCAGCAGCGCAACGACGGGGTCCTCTGACGGCTGGGCGGAAGGCTCGGCCGAAGGGGCCGGTGTGGGCGCGGGGACAGCCGCGAGGACGGGCGCCGCGGCGGCCTCCACCAGCGCCGGCAGCGCCTCGGGTCCCGGGACCGGCCCCAGGGCCAGCGCAGGCGCCGACAGCGCGAGCATCCCCACGGCGGTCAGCGTCGTACCCACTCCGACCAGCGTCAGCCGGCTCGTGCCCCTCATGTCCCACCTCAGATCAACGCGAATGCCGCGTACAGGACACATCGACTTCCGGATGCCGCCACTTGACTGCTCCGACCGGCCGACTCGGGCAGGATGTCCGGGTGCCCAGCGAGTCCACGACCGTCATCCGCCCCTCCGCCGTGCTGGGGGAGAAGCCCGCACAGGAGGTGTTGCGCGAGCTCGAGTACCGCGACGTCGCGCGCGGTGGCGTGTGGAACGCCTCGGTGGGGCTGTGGCAGCGCTACGACCAGCCGTGGAACGGCACGCCGACCGGCCCGGGGACCGCGAAGGTCGTCGGCTCGATCGGGACCGTCTACGGCACCCCGGGCAAGTACGACATCACGATCTACCGGGTGACGATCAGCGATCACGGTCAGGCATCCGGCTGGAGCGTCGAGTCGCTCACCGACGACGCCCTCCAGCACGCCGGCCTCACCCTCGCGACCTGCCCGCGCGCGGGGCTGGTCGCACCGCCGACCCCGGACCCCTTCAAACGTCCCTAGAGAAGGAGCGCGAGTGCCACCGCGACGCCCACGACGAGCACGGTGCCGCGCAGGACCCGGTCGGGCAGCCGTCGCGCGAGCCCGCCACCGAGTCGCCCGCCGGCCAGCGAGCTGACCGCGAGCAGGCCCGCGTCGGAGAGGTCGACCGGCGCGACGGCGAGGAAGACGACCGCGCCGAGCACGCTGGTGAGCAGCGACAGCGCCCCCTTCAGCGCGTTGAGCCGCTGCAGCCCGTCGGCCACCTGCAGTCCCAGCACGGCGAGCAGCACGACCCCGACGGCTGCGCCGAAGTACGACGCGTAGACCCCGGCGACACCGACCGCCAGGTGCAGCGCGACTGGTCGGGGCTGGACCTCCCCGCCGTCGCGTCGTGGGAGCGCGCGGGTCAGTCGCGGCTGCAGCGCGAGCAGCGCGCACGCAGTGAGGACGAGCCACGGCACCACCGCCTCGAAGACGCCCTCCGGCGTGGTGAGCAGCACGACGCAGCCGAGCGCCGCGCCGACGCAGGCCGCAGCGCCGAGCGAGCGGACGCGGGCGGCCTGACCCATCAGCTCTCGCCGGTAGGCGAGCGTCCCGCCGAGGTAGCCCGGCAGCAGGCCGACGGTGTTGGTGACGTTGGCGACCAGCGGCCCGTGGCCGACCGCCAGCAGCGCGGGGAAGGACAGCAGCGAGCCGCCGCCCGCGACGGCGTTGAAGGCCCCCGCGGTGAAGCCGGCGGCCCCCAGCAGCACGACGTCCGCGGCGCTCACGTCGGGTCGGTGCAGGTCGTCTGGCCGGGAGCCGGCGCAGGGTCGGTCGGGTCTGGCTCGGGCACGGCCCACCCGCTGCCGGCGCCGCCCCGCAGGAACGCCCGCACACCGTCGGCGTAGGCCCTCGCGAGCCCGGCCCGCACTGACGGGTCGGCCAGCAGGGCAGCCTCTTCCGGGTCGCTGAGGTAGGCGGGTTCGGCGATGACCCAGGTGGTGTGGGCCCGGCGCAGCAGCCCGTAGTAGTCGGTGCCGCGCGACCCGAGGCGGTAGAGAGCGCCGGGGACCCGGTCCGACGCCCACTGCCCACCGACCCGGTCGCCGAGGGTCTGCAGGTAGCGCCTCAGGTGCTCGTGGACGACCCCCGCTGCGCGCCGTCCCGAGGGGTCCGACACCGACCCGAAGACGCGCGTGCCGGGGGTCGCGGCGGTCGTCTCTGGGGCCGCGTCGAGGTGCAATGACACCGACAGGTCCGCCCGCAGCGCGTCCGCGAGCGCGACCCGGTAGGGCAACGAGGCGTCGCTGTCGGTCCGCCGCGTCAGCTCCACCCGCGTGCCCGACAGGGCCCGCTCGGTGCGCAGCGCGACGTCCAGGACCCGGTCGGCCTCGCGGGTCCCATCAGGCGCGCGGGTCCCGTCGGCGTGGCCGCCGTGGCCGGGGTCCAGCAGCACCAGCGGCGAGGAGCCGCGGGGCGCGACCCGCTCGGTGCGACCGGTGACGGCCACCCGCTCCCCGCACGGTGTCAGCAGGAAGGACGCGGAGACCCGGGGGAGCAGCAGCCCCGCCGCGAGCGTGCCGCCGTCGGACCGCTGAACGCGGGCGAGGGTGCGCACCGCGCCAAGCGCCTGAGGAGCCACGGACGTACGACGGACCACCGGCCAGCGGACGCCCTCTCCGCCGTACGACGTGGGCAGTGCCACCGGGCTGGGGCTCGGCGGGCTCGACGGGCTCGACGTCGTCACCGCGCTGGGTCCGGTGGTCGTCGGCGCGGGCGCCTCGCAGGAGTTGCCGGGGCCGCACTCGTCGCCGCCGTCGGACTGCACGCAGCCGGCGAGGGCGAGGACGACGACCAGGCCGGCGAGCCGCCTCACCCCGGCGCCGGGAGGTCCAGGACGTCGCCCTCGCGGAAGGGCTCGCGCCCGTCGCGGCTGATGAGCCAGACCGCCTGGCGTCCGCGTGCGGTCCAGACCCCGTCGTCCCAGACCAGCGCGGTGTCCTCGTCGATGCCGAGCACCGCGGTGCCCTCGGGCGCCCGCAGCAGGAAGCGGTCGACCAGGTCGGGCATCCAGCCGAGGAAGCGGTCGAAGTGCGGGATCACCCGCAGCTGCGGCACCAGCCCGAGGCCCTCGCGGGAGGGGTTGAGCGGGTGGCGGATGTGGGGGACCCAGCCGGTGAGCGCGATCGCGCCGGCGCTGCAGCCGCCCAGCGCCGCACCGCCGCGCCAGGCCGCCTCGACCGCCGCCCACAGCGCGGTGCCGCGCAGGGTGTCGGCGAGGAACGGCGGGTTGCCGCCCGAGAGGTAGACCAGACCGGCGCCCTCGACCTGCGCGGCGAGCGCCGCGTCGTCGGCCTCGGCCCGGTCGCGCGCGACGAGCGGGCGGGCCTCGACCCCGAGCCGCGCGGCCTGGGTGCGG
This sequence comes from Mycobacteriales bacterium, assembly GCA_030697205.1. Lineage (NCBI taxonomy): Bacteria > Bacillati > Actinomycetota > Actinomycetes > Mycobacteriales > Mycobacteriales bacterium. The sequence continues at coordinate 42,181 of JAUYQP010000047.1, read as the reverse complement.
CCGAGCTCCACCCAGCGCTGCAGCGACGCCTCGCCCTCCGGTGCCGCGGCCGTCGGGACCTGCACGTAGACGGGTGGCCGGCCGGCGAGCAGGGCGCGCTCGACGTCGAGCATCACCTCGAGGTACTCACCGCTGCCGACGAGAGCGAGGGGTCCGGGCACGCGACGACGCTACGACGTGCGCGCCCGGTCGCGCACAGGGGAGGATGGTCGCGATGGAGCAGACCCGAGAGCAGAGCGCCGACCAGCCGTACGCCGGGATCGACACCGTGCCGCCCGACCCGCCTCCGGTGGACGCGCTGCTCGTCGTGTCCTTCGGCGGGCCGGAGGGTCCCGACGACGTCCTTCCGTTCATGCAGAACGTCACCCGCGGGCGCGGGATCCCGCCCGAGCGGCTGGAGGAGGTCTCGCGCCACTACCTCGAGGACTTCGGGGGCGTGTCGCCGATCAATGCCCAGGCCCGGGCGCTCGTCGCGGCGCTCGAGTCGGAGCTGGCCGCCCGCGGGCCCGACCTGCCCGTCTACTGGGGCAACCGCAACTGGCATCCCTTCCTCACCGACACGCTCTCGACGATGCGGGCCGATGGCCGGCGTCACGCGCTCGCCGTCGTGACGAGCGCCTTCCCGTCGTACTCCGGGTGTCGTCAGTACCGCGAGGACGTCTGGCGCGCCCGGGCCGGCGAGGGACCGCTCGTGACCAAGCTGCGGCACTACTACGCCGAGGAGGGCTTCCTCGGGCCGCTCACAGAGGGGGTGCGGACGCAGCTGGCCGGGCTGCCCGCGCCGCGGCTGGTCTTCACGGCCCACTCGATCCCGCTGTCGGTCGCCGCGTCCTCGGGGCCGGACGGCGACGGCTACGTCACCGCGCTGCGGCACGCCGCCGCGACCGTCGGGGAGCGGGTCGGGCTGGAGTGGGACCTCGTCTTCCAGTCGCGCTCGGGGCCTGCGTCGGTGCCGTGGCTGGAGCCCGACGTCAACGACCACCTCGTGGCGCTGGCGGCCGAGGGGGTCCGCGAGGTCGTGCTCGTGCCGGTGGGCTTCACCTCCGACCACGTCGAGGTGCTCTACGACCTCGACCTGCAGGCCCGCGAGACCGCCGCCGGGCTCGGCCTCGAGCTGCGCCGTGCCCCGACCGTCGGGACCTCGCCGGCGTTCGTCTCGATGCTGCGCGACCTGGTCGTGGAGCGGCTCGCCGGTCCCGAGCTGCCCGACCACGGCGCGCCCGCGACCCACGACCGGTGCCCGGCCCGCTGCTGCCCCGCGCCCGTCCGTCCCGCCGCCAGGCGGCCTGCCTGACGGGGCCGACGAACCCGGACGAGCGCTTCCCCGGCCAGTTCGCGGCCGCCGCGTCGCTGTCGGGCTGGGTCGACACCCAGGCCCTGACGCCCGTCTCCGGCAACACCGCCAACACCCTCGGCCCGGCGGACCTCAACCGCGTCTGGGGCGACCGGCTGCTCGACGCCGACATCTGGGCGCAGTACACGTCGACGGCGCTCGCCCCCAAGCCGCGCGGCACCCACGGCTTCCTGGCCTGCGGCATCGCCGAGGCCCCACCCGCGCCACCGCTGCCCACGCGGGCCTGACCCCCGAGGTCGCGAGGTCGCGCGCCGTCACGACCTCCTGACGGCTCAGTCGTCGTAGAGCCGGTACTGCTCGTTGACGTCGGTCATCCACTCCATGTCGGCCACCGAGGTCGTCAGTGCCCCATGGTCGACAAGGGCTCGCCCGTAGGTCGGCAAGCCCTCGATCGGGCCCCACAGCTCCGGTTCCCACATGTGCGACCGGATCATCGCCTTGCCGCAGTGGAACATCGCCTCCTCGACGCGGATCAGGAGCGCCAACGTCGGCACCTTGTCGTGCACGGCCATGGACCTCAGCAGCGGCTCGTCCCTGACGATCTGTGCCGTGCCGGACACGCGCACCACCTCGCGGCGCTTGGGGACGACGAACATCAGGCCGACATGGGGGTTCTCCAGGACGTTGCGGAAGGTGTCACCCCTGCGGTTGCCTGGACGATCCGGCACGGCAAGGGTCTTCGGATCCAGGACGCGCACGAAACCGGCAGGGTCGCCCCTGGGGGCGACGTCCACCGCGCCCGCTGCCGACGAGCTCGAGATCACGACGAAGGGGCTGCGCTCGATCCAGGCCCTGCAGTGCTCGTCGATGTGGTCGATGACCTTCTCGACCTGGTTCTCGAACTGCTCGCCGAGGATTGCCTCGACCTCGCTCACGGTCGCGACGAGCTGCGTGGGGACGTATGAGGACGGCACTGGCACTCCTGAGGCAAACAGGTCGGATTCGTGCGATGCAGGAGCCACAATGACGCCTCTCCGGGCGGTGCGCCAGGACGACGTGGCACGCAGTCTCGGGCGCAGGTCCGAAGCAGCGCGTCCGGGCCTCGCGCTCGCCTGTCTCACGAGACCCGCGTGTGTCGCGTGGGTGAGGCAGCGGGCCTACCCATCCTGCGCGTCGGCCGCCTCGACCTCGTCGCGGGTGATGCCGAGCAGGTAGAGCACGGTGTCGAGCCAGGGCACCGAGATGCCCGTGTCGGCCGCCTCGCGGACGACCGGCTTGGCGTTGAAGGCGATCCCGAGTCCGGCGGCGTCGAGCATGTCGAGGTCGTTGGCGCCGTCACCGATCGCCACGGTCTGCGCCATCGTCAGGCCCTCCAGCGCGGCGAACTCCCTCAGCGCGGTGGCCTTCGCGGCCCGGTCGACGACAGCGCCGACGACCCGACCGGTGAGCCGGCCGTCGACGACTTCCAGGACGTTGGCGCGGGCGTGGTCGAGACCCAGCGACGCAGCGAGGTCGTCGGTCACCGCGGTGAAGCCGCCCGACACGACGCCCACGGCGTAGCCGAGGCGTTTGAGGGTCCGGACCAAGGTGCGGGCTCCCGGGGTCAGCTCGACCGCGGCGCGCACCCGGTCGACGGCCTCGACGGGGAGGCCCTCGAGCAGCGCGACCCGGGCCCGCAGCGACTCCTCGAAGTCGAGCTCGCCCGCCATCGCGGCTGACGTCACCGCTGCGACCTCCGCCTCGCAGCCGGCTTCGGCGGCGAGCATCTCGATGACCTCGCCCTGCACCAGGGTCGAGTCAACGTCCATCACGACCAGCCGTCGGGCGCGGCGGTAGAGCGAGGCCCGTTCGACGGCGACGTCGACCGACTGCGCCACCGCCTCGGCGGCGAGCTCTGCCTGCAGGCCGCTGCCCCCGGACACGAGCAGCTCGTAGGCGGTCGCGGGGTAGCGCGACAGCTGCACGACCCGCTCGATGTTGGCGCCGCAGGAGGCGATCCGGCGGGTCACGGCGGCCAGGGCGGCGGGCAGCAGGGGAGCACCGAGGACGGTGACGTGGTGGCGCACCACCGAGCCGCCCGCGCCGTCGTCAGCGAGCGGTTGCAGGTCGACGTCGACGGAGAGCGCCCGAGCCGCAGCGGTCAGGGCGTCGCGCACCGCGAGGGAGTCCGGGGCGACGGCGATCCCGAGCAGCAGCCGGCCGTGCACGACGACCTGCTCGACGTCCTCCACGGTCGCGGACACCGAGGTCAGCGCGTCCATCAGCGCGGCGGTGACGCCCGGGTGGTCCCGGCCCGTCACCGTCGCGAGCAGTCTCGTCATGCGGCCCCCCAGGAGTTGTAGGCCGCGAGGCGGGCCCGACGCACCAGGACGCCGAGCTCGCGCAGCGCGCGCTCGCGGACCGCGGTCTCGTGGGTGTCGACGGCGCCGCCGTGGTCCTCGGCCGCGAGCGAGAGCACCCCGCCGAGCTGGCGGGCCTGGGCCAGCAGCTGGCGCGCCCGCGGCGGGAAGCTGCCGGGCAGCTCGTCGTCGAGGCCGCGCCGCGCGTCCCGCCGCAGGTCGGTCAGCGCGTCGGCGACCTCGGGGCGCCAGCGGGCCACGTCGAGGTCGCGCAGGGCGGTCGCCGCCTCGACGACGCCGCGACGCAGGTCGTGCTCCGCGTCGTGCAGCCACGGCCCGCGGTCCGGCACCGGCGCGTCCAGCGCGAACGCCTGCCACACGACCGTCGTCACCGTCCCGTCGAACTCCGACCCGTGGGCCGTCACCGTCGGCACCAGCCCGCGGCCGGTGCCGTCGGCCCGCAGGGCCAGCACCCCCTCCGACGCCACCAGGGCCGCGCTGCTGAAGGGACCCGGCCCGGGCAGCGACGACACGTCACCGGGAGCAGGCAGCACGACCCGCAGCCGCGTGACGCCGTCCGCGCGCAGCCGCCCGACCGCGGACTCGAGCGGCACGTCGTCGACCGCGAGCCCCACGACCCGGTGCTCGTCGTCGGCCACGGTGACCCGCTCGACCAGCTCCGGCAGCGACGCCTCGCCGGAGAGCCACGCGCAACCCCACGCGGCGAGCAGCGCGCTGCGGGGGCTCGACGTCGACACGGTGAGCCACGGTAGGTCGTGTCGCTCCCCGGCCCGGAGCGGGGTCGCGCCTAGCGTCACAGAGGTGAGGAGCAGGGAGTACGCCGACGACGTCCTGGCCGCAGGCCGCCCGGTGCGGCGGGCCCCCGAGGTGGTGGGCGCCGAGCGCGGCCTGGTCGTCGAGGAGCGCAGCACCGGCTTCTGCGGCGCGGTCGTCGACTGCGACAAGGAGCGGGTGTCCCTGGAGGACCGGCACGGCAAGGTCCGCGTCTTCCCGTTCGAGCCCGGCGGGTTCCTCCTCGACGGGGTCGCCGTCACGCTGGAGCGCCCGCGGGCGGTGACGCCCGCCGGCCCCCGGCGTACTGCCTCTGGGTCTGTCGCCGTCGTCGGTCAGCGGGCGCGGGTCGCGGCCGGCAGCCGGATCTGGGTCGAGGGCCGCCACGACGCGGAGCTCGTCGAGCGGGTGTGGGGCGACGACCTGCGCGTCGAGGGCGTGGTCGTCGAGGCGCTCGACGGAGTCGACGACCTCGCGGCCGAGGTGCGGGCCTTCGCCCCGACCCGCGACCGGCGGCTCGGCGTGCTCGTCGACCACCTCGTCGCCGGGTCGAAGGAGTCGCGGGTCGTCGCGGAGGTCACCCACCCGCAGGTGCTCGTGACCGGTCACCCCTACGTCGACGTGTGGCAGGCCGTGAAGCCTGCCCGGCTCGGCATCACGGCGTGGCCCGAGATCCCGCGCGGCACCCCCTGGAAGGAGGGCGTCTGCGCGGCGCTCGGGTGGGGAGAGCCGTGGGAGGGGTGGAAGCGGGTGCTGGCAGCGGTCGACGGCTGGACCGACCTGGAGGTCCCGCTGCTGCAGAGCGTCGAGCGGCTCATCGACTTCGTGACCGAGCCGCGGGAGGAATCGGGCTGAGAGCGGCGAACCGGTGAGTCAACCGATGAGATCCGGAGCTGCCGTGAACCGCCGCCCTGTCCTGCGCATCGCCCTGGCGTCCGCCCTCGCGGGTCTGGTCGTGTCGACCGTGCCCGCCGGTGCCGCCCCGACGCCCGTGACGACCGTCGGCAGCCCGTCGGTGCCCGGCACCTCCAAGGGCTTCCAGCAGGTCGGCCACACCGACCTCGGCAACCGCGGGATGAACTCACCCGTCGCGGTCGCGGGCCGCTGCGCCTACGTCGGGGACCGCGCGACCGTCAACCGCCCCGGCGGCGGCATCGCGATCGTCGACGTCAAGAACCCCGCCAAGCCGACCCGCGTCGGGACGATCCCGCCGAAGGCGAGCGTCACCCAGCGCGAGCTGCGCGCCGATGCCGCGCTCGGGGTCCTCTACGTCCTGGCCTTCAGCAACGCGATCGGCAACGGCGCCAACGGCGGGTTCAACCAGCTGCAGGTCTTCGACATCAAGGCCGACTGCCGCGCCCCGAAGCTGCTGGCCGCCTACGACTTCGGCGTCCGCACCCCCCACGAGTTCTTCATCTGGAAGGACCCGAAGACCCCCGGGCGGGTCCTGGCCTACGTCACGACCACGCTGTTCGCCCCCGACGTCACGGTCCTCGACCTGTCCGACCCGACAGCTCCCGAGCTGCTGACGACCTACGACACCGTCATCGACCAGCTCGACAACGCCGCCGCGGTCGCCGAGTCCGGCAGCGGCTACGCGCACTCGATCTACGTCAACGACGATGGCACCCGGGCCTACCTCGGCACCTGGGACTACGGCACCTACGTCGCGGACACCTCGCGGGTCGCCGACCCCGCCGGGGTGCCCGTGATCCTGCCGCTCGGCCCGAACAAGCTCGACTACGGCGCCAATGTGCACGGGACCGTCCCGCTGCCGGGCCGGCCGTTCGCGGTGATGGTGCAGGAGGACTACGCCAACGCCGGGACGGGCTGCCCCTTCGGCCACCTGCGGATGGGCGACTTCAGCGACCCGGCCGCTCCGGTCCTCGCCGGTGAGTACAAGCTCCCGGAGAACGACTGCGACCGGTCGAGGAGGGCCAACGCCACCTTCACCGCCCACAACCAGACGACGTTCCCGAACCTCGCACTGCTCACGTGGTACGCCGGGGGCCTGCGGGCTGTGGACGTCACGGACCCCTACAAGCCGGTCGAGGCGGGTGCCTTCGTGCCCAAGGCCACGAAGGACGCGCCGTCCATGCGCGACACCCGCCTGTTCTTCACCGGCATGCCCGCTGAGTCGCGCCGCACGGGCGCGATGTGGAGCTACCCGGTCGTGCAGGACGGGCTGATCTACGTCGTCGACATCGACCTCGGGCTCTACGTGCTCCGCTACACCGGCAAGCACGCTTCCCAGGTCGCGAAGGCCGCCCTGGTCGAGGGCAACAGCTCGCCGGCCCGCTACACCAAGAGCTCGCCCCTGCCCACCCGGACCGCGGCCGTGCAGGCGAAGGTCGACCGGCTGCGCGCCCCCCGGGTCGTGCGCGACACCGTCCCGACCGTCAACCCCACCAACGGCAAGGTCTGGGACACCGTCTGCTGACCCGGATCCCGGCGCGGTCAGCCGGAGAGGAGCTCGACGGTGGCGTCGACCTCGGCGTGCAGCTCGAACGGGTCGCCACCTGAGAGCAGGGACCGCCACACCGTCGGGTCGTGGCGGGCCGGCTCGGTGGTGTCGACGAAGGCCCGGACCGCGCGGACGAAGCGGTCAGGGTCGGACCGGTGCGGCAGGTGGCCGGCGCGCTCGAGGACCTCGAGGTGCGCGCCCGGCAGGGCGTCGGCGGTCTCGCGGGCGTGGCGCACGGGCAGCATCGGGTCGCGCTCGCCCCACACGAGCAGCGTCGGGATCGCCGAGGTGAGGTAGAGCCGGTCGCGGCTGGTGATCGACTGGCCGCGCAGGTCGACGACCGAGCGCAGTGTGCGCAGGAAGGCGCGGCGGGTGTCGCGGTCGCGCAGGGCACCCCACACGGTCGCGACCTCCTCGACGTCGGAGCGCTCGACGACGCCCAGCCGGGCGAGCTGGCGGGACGCCGCCAGCACCGGCAGCCGGACCGGCGGCAGCACCGAGGCGGAGATCGCCAGCGACGCGCCCGGAAGGGCCGCGCAGCGAAGCAGCGGGTTGACCTCCTCGCCGAGGCCACCGCTCGCGACCAGCACCAGCCGCTCGACGAGCTGGGGGTACTGGTAGGCGAACTGCATCGCGATCCCGCCGCCGAGGCTGTGCCCGACGACGGTCACCGACTCCACGCCGAGGATGACGAGCAGGTCGCGCAGGCCGTTGGCGAAGCCGCCGACGCTGTAGTCGGCCCGCGGCTTGTCCGACGCGCCGTGACCGAGCAGGTCGGGCGCGATCACGGTGTGGGTGCGCGCCAGCTCGCCGATCACGTCGGTCCAGGTCTCGCTGGAGTCGCCGATCCCGTGCACGAGCAGCAGCACCGGCCCCCGCCCCGCCCGGAGGAACGCCCGTCGGTGGCCGTGGACCACCCTGACCTCGCGCCGGACCCGCAACCCCTTCGTCACGGCGCGAAGCCTGCCACTCCCGTGTCACAGCCGTGTGTCACGGCCTCGGGGGCGTGTCGCGGCAGGTCGCCGTCGGCCGCCCGGGCTACCCTCGGGACCGGTCGCTCCGAGCACCTCCGGGGCGACCGTGTGCGTGTTCAGCGCCCGTCCGGACCGACCCTGGGGACCCACACCACCCGATGACCGCAGCATCCGAGTCAGCACCCGACACCGTCGCCGCGGCACCGCTGCGCGCATGGCAGCGGGCCGCCCTCGTGAAGTACCTCCGGTCCAGCCCGCGCGACTTCACCGCGGTCGCCACCCCCGGCGCCGGCAAGACGACCTTCGCGCTGCGGGTCGCCGCTGAGCTGCTGTCCACCGGCGCCGTCCAGGCCGTCACGGTCGTCGCGCCGACCGAGCACCTCAAGACGCAGTGGGCCGACGCCGCCGCCCGCGTCGGCATCCAGCTCGACCCGGCCTTCACCAACGCGATGGGCCAGGCCAGTCGCGACTTCGCCGGCGTCTGCGTCACCTACGCCCAGGTCGCCGCGCACCCGGCGCTGCACCGCGCCCGCACCGAGCGCCGGCGCACCCTGGTCATCCTCGACGAGGTCCACCACGGTGGCGACGCGCTGTCGTGGGGTGACGCGGTCCGGGAGGCCTTCGAGCCCGCGACCCGCCGGCTGTGCCTGACCGGTACGCCGTTCCGCTCCGACACCGCCGCGATCCCCTTCGTGCGCTACGAGCGCGGTCCCGACGGCATCACCCGCAGCGCGTCGGACCACAGCTACGGCTACAGCGACGCACTGCGCGACGGCGTAGTACGCCCCGTGCTCTTCCTCGCCTACAGCGGCACCGCGACCTGGCGGACCCGCGCCGGCGAGGAGATCACCGCGACGCTGGGCGAGCCGCTCACCGCGGAGCAGACCGCCGCCGCCTGGCGCACCGCGCTCGACCCGCACGGCGACTGGATGCCCGCGGTCCTGCAGGCCGCCGACCGCCGGCTGTCGCAGTACCGCGCGGGTGGCATGCCCGACGCCGGGGGCATGGTGATCGCCAGCGACCACGCCACCGCCAAGCTCTACGCCGAGCTGCTCACCGGCATCACCGGCCGGCCGCCCGTGGTCGTGCTCTCCGACGACCCCGGCGCGTCGAAGAAGATCGCGGGCTTCGACGTCTCCGACGACCGCTGGCTGGTCGCCGTCCGCATGGTGTCGGAGGGCGTCGACATCCCGCGGCTCGCGGTCGGCGTCTACGCGACGTCGACGCAGACCGCGCTGTTCTTCGCCCAGGCCGTCGGCCGCTTCGTGCGCGCCCGCAAGACCGGTGAGACCGCCAGCGTCTTCCTGCCGTCGGTGCCGAGCCTGATGACCCTCGCAGGCGAGATGGAGAAGGAGCGCGACCACGCGCTCGACGGCCCGGCAAAGGAGGTCTTCCTCGCCGACGAGCTCATCGCCGCGGCCAACCGCGAGGTCGACGAGGCCGGCGAGGAGGAGGCGGCCTTCACCGCGCTGCAGGCCTCCGCGCACCTCGACCGCGTCATCTACGACGGCGGTGAGTACGGCACGGGCGCGGCCGTGGGGTCCGCCGAGGAGGAGGACTTCCTCGGCCTCCCCGGTCTGCTCGAGCCCGACCAGGTCCGCGCGCTGCTGTCAGCGCGGCAGGCCAAGCAGATCGCCGCCGCACCGAGGGTCATCGCCCCGGGGGTGCGCGAGCCCAGCGCCTACGAGCAGCTGCAGCAGCTGCGCAAGGAGCTCAACGGGCTGGTCGGCGCCATGCACCACCGCACCGGCAAGCCGCACGGCGTCATCCACGCCGAGCTGCGCACCGCCTGCGGCGGCCCGCCCACGCCGGTCGCGACCGCGGTGGAGATCACCGAGCGGATCGAGCAGATGCGGACCTGGGCCCGCCAGTCGGTCCGCCGCTGAGGGACGGCCCGCGGACGGCGGTGCGGCGTACCCGCTAGTGGGCGTCGTCCATGAGGCCGTAGACGACGGCCATGACGGCACCGGCGACGCCCACGACGCCGCCGGCCACCGCGAGCGGCACCGACTCCGCGACGAAGGCGATGCCGAGGATCGTGCTCGACACGATGATGAGCAGCACGGAGACCCACGAGGTCATCTTGTGGGTGTGCGTGTCAGCCATGCGGGAGCCTCCGAGGAGTGGTGTCCGGGACTCGTCCATCCTAGGGGGGTGTCTCACCTCCTCTCGCCCCTGACCCTGCGCGGCACCACCCTGCGCAACCGCATCGCCGTCTCGCCGATGTGCCAGTACACAAGCGTCGACGGGCTGCCCGGCGACTGGCACCTCGTGCACCTCGGTGCCCGGGCCGTCGGCGGCGCCGGTCTGGTGCTCACCGAGGCCGCCGCTGTCAGCCCCGAGGGGCGCATCAGCCCCGAGGACGCCGGCCTGTGGAACGACGCGCAGGCAGACGCGTGGGCGCGGGTCGTCGCCTTCGTCCGGGCGCAGGGCGCGGCAGCCGGGGTGCAGCTGGCGCACGCCGGCCGCAAGGCCTCCACCTACCGGCCGTGGCACTCCCGTCGCGGGTCGGTCCCCATCGAGGACGGCGGGTGGGAGAGCGTCGGTCCCAGCCCGGCGGCCTTCGGCAGGTACGCCGCTCCGCGGGAGCTCGACGAGGCCGGCATCGCGAAGGTCGTCGCGGACTTCGTGGCGGCGACCCGCCGTGCCGACGACGCGGGCTTCGACGTGGTGGAGCTCCACGGCGCCCACGGCTACCTGCTGCACAGCTTCTGCTCGCCGCTGTCCAACCTGCGCACCGACTCCTGGGGCGGCTCGTTCAGCGGTCGCATCCGGCTCCCACTCGCGGTCGCCGAGGCTGTCCGTGCTGTCTGGCCCGACCACAAGCCGCTGCTCTACCGGGTGTCCGCGCAGGACTGGGTCGAGGGCGGATGGACGCTCGAGGAGACCGTCGAGCTCGCGCTGCTGCTCGCTGAGCGGGGGGTCGACCTCGTCGACTGCTCCTCCGGTGGGCTCGCGCCGGAGCAGGTCATCGACGTGCACCCCGGCTACCAGGTGCCCTTCGCGCGGGCGGTCCGCGACGCGGGGGTCCTGTCCGGCGCGGTCGGCCTGCTCACCGACGCGCGGCAGTGCGAGCAGGTCCTCGCCGACGGTGACGCCGACCTGGTGCTGCTCGCCCGTGAGCTGCTGCGCGACCCGCACTGGCCGCTGCGCGCGGCCCACGAGCTCGACGCCGAGGGTCCGTGGCCGGCGCAGTACGAGCGAGCCCGCTGGTGACGCTCGTCGAGGTCAGCGACCCGACCGACCCGCGGGTCGCCGACTACGTCGGGCTCACCGACGGGGCGCGGCGGATGAAGCACGACCCGACGGAGGGGTTTTTCATCGCCGAGGGCGAGAAGGTCATCGCGCGGGCCGCCGCCGCCGGCTACCCCGTGCGGTCGCTGCTGCTCTCGCCTCAGCGGCTGGCCGACCTGTCCGCCCCGGTGGCCGCCCTCGAGGCGACCACCTACGTCGCGTCGTACGACGTGCTCGAGGCCGTCACGGGCTTCCACGTCCACCGGGGTGCGCTCGCGTCGTTCGGCCGGCTGCCGCTGCGGTCGGCCGAGGACGTCCTCGCCGGTGCGCGGCGGGTGCTGGTGATGGAGGCGGTCACCAACCACACCAACCTCGGCACCGTCTTTCGCAGCGCGGCCGGTCTCGGCATCGACGCGGTGCTGCTCAACCCGCAGTCGTGCGACCCGCTCTACCGGCGCACCGTGCGGGTCTCGATGGGGCAGGTCTTCGCGGTGCCCTACGCCTACCTGCCGACCTGGCCGGGAGGCGTCGACCTCGTCCGGGAGGCCGGCTTCCGGGTGCTGGCGCTGACGCCCGCGGCGGATGCCGTGCCGCTGCAGGACGTCGTGCTCGGCGCTGACGAGAAGGTCGCGCTGATGTTCGGCGCGGAGGGTCCGGGGCTCACCGAGGAGGCGATGGGGGCAGCCGACCAGCGGGTCCGGATCCCGATGGCCGCCGGGGTCGACTCGCTCAACGTCGCGGCCGCCGCCGCCGTGGCCTGCTGGGTCGTCGGCCTACGCCCCTGACGCGCCCTGGCCTGCCACACTCGTCGTGTGAAGCGCCTGCTGCTCGTGGTCCCGGTCCTGCTCGTGCTGTCCGCCTGTGGCGGCGGTGACGACCCCAAGGCGGCGTTCGTCGCGAAGGCCGAGGCGATCTGCGCGACCGCCAAGAAGGCCGCCGACGAGACGCCGCAGCCGACCTCGGTCGCGTCGCTGGAGGTCTACGTCGACACCGTCGTCGACATCGCCGAGACCGCCCAGCGCGACCTGCTCGCCCTCGACCTGCCCGAGGACGATGCGGCCGACCTCAAGGCCAAGCTGCTCGACCCCCTGGCCGTCGACGTCACGGCAGGGAAGGACTTCCAGGCCAAGGTCCAGGCCGCCGGCGGCGACGGCTCGAAGCTGCTCGGCCTGCTGTCCTCGCGGCCGAAGCCGACCGTGGACGCCGCCTACGCCAAGGCCTACGGCCTCACCACCTGCGCCGAAGCGATCGCATGACGTGGGTCGACACCAGCGACGAGGCGATCCTCACCATCCTGGGTGCCGCCGCGGTGCTCTTCCTGCTGTGGACCGCAGCGGTCGCGCTGTGGCAGTGGCGGCAGTCGAAGGTCGACCTGATCGCACTGGAGGAGAAGATCCAGGCGAAGCGGCGCAAGAAGCCCGGCTACGTCGTCGAGGGCCTCACCGAGGCTGAGCTTGCCGACGTCACGACCGCCCGCATCTACGACCGCCGCTGGCTCCCCCGCCGCCGCTGAGGTCCTAGAGGTCGATGAGGTCGAGGGCCGCGCCGACGACGGAGGCGCTGTCGAGCCCGTGCAGCGCGTGGACGTCGGCCAGCCCACCGCCCTGACCGAACGCCGACACCCCGAGGCAGCTCACCGGCGAGCCGTGGACCGTGCCGAGGAAGGCCAGCGTGTGCGGGTGGCCGTCGAGCAGGGTGACCAGCGGTGAGGGCCGCAGTAGCCGCTCCAGCACGGTCTCGTCGACGCCGTGCGCCGGGCCGACGAGCAGCCCACGACGGGCCTGCACGGCGCGCCACAGCCGGTCGTAGGACGTGACGACCGCGACGTCGACGGCCACCCCGAGGTCGGCCAGCCGGTCCGCGGCCCCGAGCGCCTCCGGGACGAGCGCACCCACGACGGCGATCGTCACGTCGGGGACCGTGTCGGCAGAGCGGAGCCGGTAGCCGCCGGCGAGGACGTCGTGGCGTCGCGCTGCCCGCCCGGCCGGGTCCGTCGGCAGGTCGCACAGGGCCTGGTCGAGCGGTCGGGTGGTGAGCCGGAGGTACGCCGACTCCCCGCCCGGCCGGCCGATCCGGGACAGCGCGTCGAGCAGGCACCACTCGGTCTCGATGGCGAACGCCGGCTCGTAGGCCGTGACGCCCGGGGTCTCGAGGCCGATCGACGGCGTCGTGATGCTCTGGTGGGCGCCGCCCTCCGGGGCGAGCGTCACGCCCGACGGCGTGCCGACGAGGATGGACTGCCCACCGCCGTAGGTGCCGAAGACCCACGGCTCCAGCGCGCGGCCGACGAACGGGTCGTAGACCGTGCCGATCGGCAGCAGCGGCTGGCCGAGCTGCGACCAGGTGGATCCGAGCTCGCCGAGCAGCGACACCAGGTTGACCTCGGCGATGCCAAGCTCGACGTGCTGACCGGTGGAGGTCTCGCGCCAGCGCACCAGCCGATCGCCGTCCTCGGCGAACCAGTCGTGGCGGTCCGACACCGACCAGACGCCGACCTTGTTGATCCAGCCGCCGGTGTTGGTCGACGAGGCGACGTCGGGGCTGACCGTGACGACGCGGGCGGCGACCTCGGGGGCGTCACGGCCCAGGTCGGTGAGGACCCTGCCGAGGGTGGCCTGCGTGGACTGCTCCCCGCGGTGGTCGCGGCCCAGCTCGACGGGGACCTCGGGGACGGCGACGGCCGGCAGCAGGGGGCGGGCGAGCCGCTCGGCCGTGGCGCTGCACAGCGCACCCTCCGGTGACGCGGCGTCGAAGAGCTCCCACGGGTCGTCCGCTGCAGTGCCGAGCTCGGCCGCGAGGGCGGCGTACTGCTCCTCGGTCAGCAGGGCCGAGTGGTTGCCGGGATGACCCTCGACGGGCAGGCCCCGGCCCTTGATCGTGTAGGCGAACACGACGGTCGGGCGGGTGTTGTCGACCGCGCGGAAGGCCCGCGAGAGCTCGCCCAGGTCGTGGCCGCCCAGGTCACGGAGGGCGGCGTGGACCTCGTCGTCGGACAGCTCGTCGAGCAGCTCGGCGAGCTCGAGGCGGTCACCGGCGAGCCGCTCCCGGAGGACGTCGGCGGGGGAGCGCAGCAGCCACTGGTACTCCTCGTTGCCCATCGTGTCGATGCGGGAGCGCAGCGCCTCGCCGCCCGGCTCCGAGAACAGCGACTGCAGCAGCCGGCCGTACTTCACCTCGAGGACCTGCCAGCCGGCCGCGGCGAACATCCCCATCCAGCGGCCGATCGCGATGTCCGGGACGATCCGGTCGAGCGACTGTCGGTTGAGGTCGACCACCCACAGCACCTCGCCCAGCCGCTGCACCTGCGGGTCGGCGACGCACTCCCAGATCGCGCCCTCGTCGAGCTCGGCGTCGCCGAGCAGCGAGATCTGCCGCCCCCCCGGCTCCCCACCGAAGTGCGCTTGCACGTAGCGGCTCGCGATCGCCCCCCACACCGGCGCGGTCGCACCGATGCCGACCGACCCGGTGGAGTAGTCGGGCGTGTCGGGGTCCTTGGTGCGCGAGGGGTAGGGCTGCAGCCCGCCGAGCTCGCGCAGCCGGGGGAGGTACGACGGGTCGAGGCGGCCCAGCAGCGCGTTGATCGCGTGCAGCACCGGTGACGCGTGCGGCTTGACGGACACCCGGTCGGCAGCAGTCAGCGCGTCGAACCACAGCGCGGTCATGATCGTGACCATCGAGGCGCTGGAGCTCTGGTGACCCCCGACCTTCACCCCGGAGTCGTTGGGTCGGCGGGCGTTGGCGGCGTGCACGATCGAGGTCGCGAGCCACAGCACCCGCGCCTCGACCGCGCGCAGGACGGCGTCGTCGTGATCCACGACGCCATCCTTGCGCAGACCTCCTGGCGACCTCACGTACGGTGACCGGCGTGCCGGAGAACGGCGGCGGAGGACCCGTCGCGACCCCCGATCCGCACGCGGCTGCCGTCCTCTCCGACGTCGTCGCGCGCATCGGCGGGTCCCTCGACCTGCAGCGGACGCTGCAGGAGGTCACGGCTGCCGTCGTCGAGCTGCTGGGCTTCGGCGTGGCGGTGCTCAACCTGGTGACGCCGGAGGGCGATCTCGTGGTCTCGGCCATGACCGGGCCCGAGTCCGTCCGCGAGAGCCTCACCGGTCAGCGGCACCGCAAGCAGGACTGGGAGCAGCTGCTCAGCGAGTCCGAGCCGCGCGGTCGGCTGCGCTTCGTCGACGGTCGCAAGGAGGACACCGCACCGGAGGAGATGTTCTTCTGGGTCCCGGACATCGAGGTCGACGACTCGCCCGACAGCTGGCACCCCCTCGACGCGCTGTTCGCGCCGCTGCACGCCGCCGACGGCCGGATGCTCGGCGTGCTGTCGGTCGACCTGCCGGTCGACGGCCTGCGCCCCGACGAGGGCGACTGCCTGCTGCTCGAGGTCTTCGCCGCCCAGGCCGCGCTCGCGATCGACCACGCGCGCATCCACACCGAGCTGCAGGAGAGCATGCGCCAGCAGCGCGAGTCCCAGGCAGAGCTGGTCCACCGCGCGATGCACGACTCCCTGACGGGCCTGCCCAACCGCGAGCTGCTCCTGGACCGCCTGGATCACGCCCTGGCCCGCACGTCGCGCACCGGCTCGGTGCTGGCCGTGGTCTTCCTCGACCTCGACCACTTCAAGCTCGTCAACGACAGCCTGGGCCACCTCGCCGGTGACGAGCTGCTGATGGCCGTGGCCAGGCTGCTGCAGGCCCACCTGCGGGTGGGGGACACCGCCGCACGGCTCGGTGGCGACGAGTTCGTCCTGGTGCTCGAGGACCTCGGCGGTCCCGCCGAGGCGATCGCCGTGGCGGAGCGGCTGCTCGAGACCAGCCGTGAGCCGGTCGTCGTCGCGGGTGAGGTCGTGCGCAGCTCGCTGTCGGTCGGCATCGCCATCGCGACCGCGGGCTCGACGACGGGCTCGCTGCTGGCGGAGGCCGACACTGCCCTCTACCGCGCGAAGGCCGCGGGACGCGGGCGGTGGGAGGTCTTCGACGCGGCGATGCGGGCAGAGGCGCTCGCCCAGCTCGCCCTGCGGGCCGAGCTGGGTCAGGCCCTGCCTCGTGGGCAGTGGCGGCTGCACTACCAGCCGATCGTGGACCTCGTGTCGGGCTCCCCGCTGGGCTTCGAGGCACTGCTGCGTTGGGAGCACCCCACGCGGGGGCTGCTGCTCCCGGGCTCGTTCCTCGACGTCCTGGAGGACAGCGACCTCGACGGGCCCGTGACCGACTGGGTCATCGAGACCGCCTGTGCCGACGCGGCCCGCTGGCCGCGGGTCGGCGGCGTCGCGCCCTTCGTCTCGGTCAACGTCTCACCGCGCCAGCTCGCGCGCGCCGACCTGGCATCTCGGGTGGCTGCCGTCCTGCAACGGACCGGCCTCGAGCCCGGACTGCTATGGGTGGAGATCACCGAGGACCGGCCGATCGACGAGCGGCAGGACGTCGCCGACGTACGCCGCCTACGCGACCTGGGCGTGCGCGTGGCCCTGGACGACTTCGGGACGGGCTACGCCGGGCTGACCTACCTCCAGCGGCTGCCCGTCGACACCGTGAAGATCGACCGGGTCTTCGTCGCAGGGCTCGTCGACGACCCGGTGAGCCGCAGCATCGTGCGTGCGGTCGTCGGGCTCGCCACGGTGCTCGACCTCCAAGTCGTCGCCGAGGGTGTCGAGACCGTCGAGCAGGCGGTCGAGCTGACGACGCTCGGGGTGCAGATCGCGCAGGGCTGGTACTTCGGCCGTCCCGAGCCTCGGCCCGGGCCGTCACCCGTCGCCCCGCCGAGCGGCGCTGCCGCGCAGGGCGTGCGGCCGCTCGCGCACGACTTGCAGGACGACCTGCGCCGCACCACCCGCGCGCTGGAGCTGGCGCAGGACGTGGCGCAGGTCGCCGAGCTCGCTGTGCAGGCCGCCCGCCGGCTCGTCGGTGCGGACGCGGGCGCCTTCAGCCTCGTGGACCGCGCTGCCGCCCCGGCCACGCTGCGCACCGTGCACGCCGCGGGCTACCCGGCCTGGGCCGTGGAGCGGTTCCGGTCGCAACCGCTGGACAGCCCGCTCCCCACCGTCACGGCAGCCCGTGAGGGTGACGCAGTCTGGATCAGCACTGCCGACGTGGGGGAGCACCCGTCATCGGAGGTGCGGCTCGCGCGTGGGCTGACCGGACTCGCTGCGGTGCCGATCTTCCGCGCGGGTGAGGTGGTCGGGGCGCTGAGCGTCACCTGGCGCTCGGAGGTCAGGGTCGACCAGCCCGTACGCGACCACCTCGAGGCGCTGGCCGCGGTGGTGTCCAGCCGGCTCGACGCGCTCCCCTTCCCCGCGGCCTGCGCGCTGCCCCTGTCGGGGGAGTGAGCGGCTACTCCGCAGCCACCCGCTGGGGGCTCACCCCGATCGGGGCGCGCAGCAGCGCGTCGGGGACCCCGAAGCCGTCGACGAGGTCGAGCGCGTGCGGACGCAGCTCGTGGCACAGCGCGTTGACCTCCTTCTGCAGCGCCCGCGAGTCGTCACCGGACAGGAAGCCGTGCTCCAGCCACCACGCGCGGTCGCGCTCGATGACCGACAGCGCCGCGAGCTCGGCGACGTCCTTGCGCAACCCGGTCTGCTCGCCGAGCTGCTCGTGGACGACGCGCTCGACGTGGGCGGTGGCGGCGGTGAGTGCGTGGTCCTGGCACAGCGCGAGCGCCCGCAGCGCGTCGGTGCCCTCGGTGGTCAGCTTGCGCATCCGGCGGGCCAGCGCGTCGACGGTGCGCTCCTCGCGGAACCGCAGCGCCGCGGACTGCCAGTCGAAGGACCGCAGCTCGGCGTCGTCGCGCAGGAAGCGGCCGAGTGGTCCGCTCTCGGAGAAGAAGCGGCCGACCTGCCGGGTGGACAGGTGCCGCACGACGCCGGCCAGGTCGAGGTCCTCGAACTGCGAGGCGTAGTCCGACAGGAGGCCCTTCGCGACCAGCTGCATGAGGACGGTGTTGTCGCCCTCGAAGGTCGTGAAGACGTCGGAGTCGGCGCGCAGTGACGCGAAGCGGTTCTCCGCGAGGTAGCCCTTGCCGCCGCAGCACTCGCGGGCCTGCTGCACCGCGTCGACCATCTCCCAGGTGGCGTAGGCCTTGATCCCTGCCGCGAGCGACTCGACCGCGCGCTGCTCGTCGCTGTCTGCGCCGTCCACCGCCGCGGCGTAGCGCGCGGTGACGTGGTCGTGCGCGGCCTGCAGCGCGTAGCTGCGGGCGATGCGCGGCAGCAGTCGCCGCTGGTGGGTGAGGTAGTCCATCAGCGCGATGTCCTCCTCGAGCCCGGTGCCGAACTGCCGTCGCTCCTCGCCCCAGCGGACCGCGATGGTGAGGGCGTTGCGAGCGACCGACAGGGCGGCGCCCCCGATGCAGATCCGGCCCTCGACGAGGGCGCCGATCATCGTGAAGAAGCGGGCCGCGGGGTTGGTGATCGGCGAGACGTAGTCGCCGTCGGCGGTGATGGTGCCGAACCGATCGAGCAGGTTGTCGCGCGGGACGCGGACGGCGTGGAAGCGGATCCGGCCGTTGTCGACGCCCTGCAGCCCCATCTTGTCGCCGCAGTCCTCGATCTCGATGCCGTCGAGGACCCTGCCCTGGTCGTCACGCAGGGGCACGAGCACCGCGTGCACGCCGCGGTGCTCCCCGCCGACCTCGAGCTGGGCGAAGACCACGGCGAGGCGGGCGTGGCGGGCGGCGCTGCCGATCCAGTCCTTGCGGGCGGTGTCGTCCGGGGTGTGCACGACCAGCTCGTCGGCGTCGGGGTCGTAGCGGGCGATGGTGCGCAGCGAGCGCACGTCGGAGCCGTGACCGGTCTCGCTCATCGCGAAGCAGCCGGGCAGGTCCAGGGTGGCGGTGTCGCGCAGGTAGGCGGCGTGGTGGCGCTCGGTCCCGAGCCGGTGCACGGAGCCGCCGAAGAGCCCGAACTGCACGCCGACCTTGACGAGCAGCGACAGGTCACCGTGCGCGAGCGTCTGGAAGCCCGCGATTCGCCCGCCCGGGTCGTCGGCGCCGCCGTACTCGACGGGGAAGGAGCGGCTGCCGATGCCGACGTCCGCGAGCTCCCGGCACCACTGCAGCACGAGGTCGCGATAGGCGTCGCGCTCAAGGCCGTCGGCCTTGGCGAGGTCGAGCTGGCTCAGCCGGTCGCGGACCTGCTGGCGGACGGCGGCGTGCTCACCGTCCAGGTGAGCCTGCAGGGCTAGGGCGGTGTCGCTGCGCGGTGTCTCGACCATGTCCCTGAAGTAACCGTTGGGAGACCCTTTCACACCTGCGCGGCCAGGACTCCTGCCAGCGGGAGCAGCAGGACGCCCACGGTGGCGGCGTGCACGGCCAGCGCCGCGGCGCGGGTCAGTGGGTCGGGGGCCTGGAGCAGCCGCTCCCGCCTGCGAAGGACAGCCGGCCCTGCCGCGCCGAGGCCGCCCGGCGGCACGGCACCGCCGCCGACCTTCGCGAGGGCTGCGGCGAGCACCGCCCGGTCGTGGCGGCGGACCGCGACGTCGTCGGCGAGCATCTCGACGAGCAGCGCCACCTCGGCCTGCGCGGTGCGCACCGGTGGCAGCCGCGGGAAGGTCGCGCCGAGGGCGACGAAGGGCAGGACGACGAGGTCGTGGCGCTGGGTGAGGTGCGCGCGCTCGTGGGCGAGCACGGCCTCGACCTCGTCGGCCGCGAGCAGCGCGAGCACCCCCTGGCTCAGCACGACGCGCGAGCGCAGGCCCGGGAGGCAGTAGGCGACGGGGACGGCGTGGTCGACGACGCGGGTGCCACGCAGCGTCGGCGCGGGGGTCGTCACGAGGTCGACGAGGCACCGGTGGCGACGGCGGGCGAGCAGTGTGCGGGCGGTCGAGGCCAGCAGCACCGACAGCAGGCGCAGCAGCAGCGCGATGAAGGCCGCGAGCGCCAGCCACGACCACCAGGGCAGGCGGGACGGTGCGTCCCAGGCCCGGCGTACGCCGTCGAGGTGGTCCTCGCCCACGGGCGCCAGGGCGCGGGTGAGCAGCAGTTCCAGTGCCAGCAGGCCGCCGGAGAGGCCCAGTGCCTGCCACAGCTGGAGGGCCCGGCCGGGCGAGCGGGCCGGCCAGCGCGCGGCCGCGAGCAGCCGGGGTACGACGGTGAGGGCGAGCAGGCAGGCCGCCAGCAGGACCGCGGCGGCGAGCACCGGCTAGCGGTCCTCGAGCGCTCGGCGCAGCGCGTCGGCCTCGCCCCGCGTCACCGATCGGGCGAAGTGCTGCAACGCGGCGGTGCGGTCCCCGGCCTGCCCGAGCGCCTGCTGCATGAGCCGGGCGATGTGGTCCTCGCGGGTCGCGACCGCGGTGTAGGTGTGGGCCCGGGCGTCGCGGGCCCGCCGGAGCAGGCCCTTCTTCTCCAGGCGGGACAGCACGGTGAGCCAGGTGGTGTAGGCCAGCTCGCCTCCAGCCCGCTCGGCCACCTCGCGCGCGGTGAGGGCGGTGTCGGCGGCCCACACCGCCTCCATGGCCGCGCGCTCCAGGTCGCCGAGTCGGGTCACGCGGCCAAACTACTACCTGGAGTAGAAGTTCTACCTGTTGTCGTAGATGATGTCCCGCATGCCGGACGTGATCGGGACCGCGACGCCACCCGGCGCGCAGTCGTGGCGCTGGGAGTGGCAGCTGCAGGCCCGCTGTCGCGGGCTCGACGACCTGTTCTTCCACCCGCACGGCGAGCGCGAGCCGACCCGCGGGCAGCGCGAGGCGGCCGCGAAAGAGGTCTGCGGCCACTGCCCGGTGCGCCGA
This sequence comes from Mycobacteriales bacterium, assembly GCA_030697205.1. Lineage (NCBI taxonomy): Bacteria > Bacillati > Actinomycetota > Actinomycetes > Mycobacteriales > Mycobacteriales bacterium. Next base: position 21,356 of record JAUYQP010000047.1, on the reverse strand, counting down.
GAGTGCCTGGCGCACGCCGTCGACACCGGCGAGCCCTACGGCGTGTGGGGCGGGCTGTCGGAGGGGGAGCGCCAGGACCTGCTGTGGGGTCCGCGACCGGTGCGGTCCCGTTGACGGACCCGCTTCGACGTACTCCCTGATCTTCTCCCTGGCGCCCCGCTAGGGTCGCCGGATGACGCCCGGCCCTCTGATGATGATCGGCGGTGCCGAGGACAAGGTCGGGGCCCGTGTGGTCCTGCAGCGCTTCGTCCGGCTCGCCGGCGGCCCCGACGCGCGGATCGCCGTCGTGGCGACCGCGTCGTCGCTCGGGCAGGAGGCGGTCGAGCTCTACCGCGAGGCCTTCGGACGGCTCGGCGTGACCGACGTGCGCGGGCCGCTGCCGACGACGCGCACGGAGGCGGCCGACCCGGCGTTGGTCGCGCCGCTCACCGACGCGACCGGGGTCTTCATGACCGGCGGCAACCAGATGACCCTCGCCGGGGCACTCGCCGGGACGCCCTTCGGGACCGCGATCCTCGACGCGCACCGCCGGGGCGCCGTGGTGGGTGGCACCAGCGCGGGTGCGTCCGGGCAGAGCGAGCACATGGTCGCCTTCGGGGCCGAGGGCGCGACGCCGAAGCTGCGGATGGTGCAGATGTCGGCCGGGCTCGGCCTGGTGCAGGGCGTCGTCGTCGACCAGCACTTCGACCAGCGCAACCGCTACGGCCGGCTGCTGACCCTGGTCGCGCACTCACCGCACCTGCTCGGGATCGGCGTCGACGAGGACACCGCCGCGCTCGTCACCGAGCAGCGCTGGCTCGAGGTCGTCGGCCGGGGCGCGGTGACGATCTTCGACGGCTCGGGCATCTCCTCCAACGTCGACACCGCTCGCCGCTCCGACCCGCTGCTCGTCTCCGGCGCGGTGGTGCACTCGCTGCCGGCAGGGGCGCGCTTCGACCTGCGTGACAGGGTGCTGCTGCCGACGGTGAGCGGCCGCGCCGACGACCTGCGCGAGCCTGCGCCGGCGCTGCCCTCTGCCGGCCTGCGCGGCCTGGCGAGGCGTGTCGCGGCCGAGGGTGTCGGGACCGGCCGCACGTCCCGATCCGCCCGCCGTACGAACAACCCGGAGGCCTCGTGACCAGCCCCGCCCCCGACCTGACGATCCGGTCGAGCCGCGTCTACCGGGGGCCGAACTTCTGGTCCTACGACCCCGCCGTGCACCTGGTGGTGGACCTGGGCGTCCTCGAGGCCCACCCGACCAGTGCGCTGCCCGGCTTCGTCGACGAGCTGCTGCGGCTGCTGCCTGAGGTCGGTGACCACTCCTGCTCGCGCAAGAAGAAGGGCGGGTTCGCGGAGCGGCTGCGCGAGGGCACCTGGGTGGGTCATGTCGCGGAGCACGTCGCGATCCAGCTGCAGCGCATGACCGGAGCCGAGGTCGGCCGGGGCAAGACCCGCGGCACCGGCGAGCCTGGCGTTTACAACGTCATCTACGCCTACTCCGACGAGACCGTCGGTGTCGCGGCCGGCAAGCTCGCCGTGCGGCTGGTCAACCACCTGGTGCAGGCCGACCCTGCCTTCGACTTCGACGCCGAGGTCGAGACACTGCTGCTGCTCGCCCAGAAGGCGGCCTACGGCCCGTCGACGCAGGCGCTGGTCGACGAGGCCGTGTCGCGCGACATCCCGACGATGCGCCTCAACAGCGGGTCCCTCGTGCAGCTCGGGCAGGGCGTCCACGCCCGGCGGATCCGGGCCACCATGACCTCGCTGACCTCCAACCTCGCGGTCGACATCGCCTCCGACAAGGAGATGACGATCAAGCTGCTCGGTGCGGCCGGGCTGCCCGTGCCGCGCTCGACCGCGGTCCGCACCGTCGAGGGCGCCCGCGAGGTCGCCGTGTCGCTGGGCTGGCCGGTGGCGGTCAAGCCGCTCGACGGCAACCACGGTCGTGGGGTCGGGCTCGACATCCGCGACGACGCCGCGCTGGCGAAGGCCTACGACGTCGCCAAGGGCCAGTCACGCAACGGCTACGTCCTCGTCGAGACCTTCCTGTCCGGCTCCGACTACCGCTTCCTCGTCGTCGGCGGCCGGATGGTGGCGGTCGCCGAGCGGGTGCCGGCGCACGTCATCGGCGACGGTCGGCAGAGCGTCGAGGACCTCGTCGCCCAGACCAACGCCGACCCGCGACGCGGCGTCGGCCACGAGAAGGTGCTGACCCGCATCACCCTCGACGACGCGGCCCGCGAGCTCATCGAGTCCCAGGGCTTCTCGCTGTCGTCGGTGCCCCCCGCAGGCACGCTCGTCAAGCTCACCCTCACCGCCAACATGTCGACGGGTGGCATCTCCATCGACCGCACGATGGAGGCGCACCCCGACAACGTCGAGATCGCCGAGGAGGCCGCCCGCGTGGTGGGCCTCGACGTCGCGGGCATCGACTTCATCGCGCGCGACATCACCGACCCCGTCCGTGAGGCGGGAGGTGGCATCGTCGAGGTCAACGCGGCGCCGGGCTTCCGCATGCACACCAACCCGACGGTGGGGGAGCCGCAGTACGTCGCGAAGCCGGTCATCGACCTGCTCTTCCCGCCGGGCGCGCCCTCCCGGATCCCGATCGTCGCGGTGACCGGCACCAACGGCAAGACGACGACCTCGCGGATGATCGCCCACATCTTCAAGGGCATCGGGCGCAAGGTCGGCATGACCTCGACCGACGGCATCGTCATCGACGAGCGGCTCGTCATCCGCTCGGACGCCTCCGGACCGCGCTCGGCCAGGATGGTCCTGCAGAACCCCCGCGTGGACTTCGCGGTCTTCGAGGTCGCCCGTGGTGGGCTGTTGCGCGAGGGCCTCGGCTACGAGCGCAACGACGTCGGCGTCGTGCTCAACATCGCGGCTGACCACCTGGGGATGCAGGGCATCGACACCGTCGAGCAGCTCGCGCAGGTCAAGCAGGTCGTCGTGGAGGCCGTGCCGCGCAACGGCTTCGCGGTCCTCAACGCTGACGACCCGCTGGTCGCCGCGATGTCGAGGGCCTGCAGCGGTGACGTCATCTGGTTCTCGATGTCGGAGCCGGGCTCTCCGGAGTGGCAGCGCGTCGACGGCCACTGCCGCAGGGGCGGCCGGGCCGTCGTCCTGGAGCGCAGCGAGCTCGGCGACATGATCGTGATCCGCCACGGCCGGCGGGCCATGCAGCTGGCCTGGACCCACCTGCTGCCCGCGACCTTCGGCGGCAAGGCCGTCATGAACGTCCAAAACGCACTGGCCGCGGCGGCCGCCGCCTTCGCCGCGGGCGCTCCGCTGCACGACATCCGGCAGGGCCTGCGCACCTTCACGACGTCCTACTACCTCGCGCCCGGTCGCCTCAACATCACCGAGGTCGACGGCGTGACCGTGCTCATCGACTACTGCCACAACGCCGCTGGCATGCGGATGCTCACCGACTTCGTCGAGAAGCTCACCGCGCCGGCGCCCGGCTCCATCGAGCGGTCTCGCCGGATCGCCGTCGTGGCCACAGCGGGCGACCGGCGCGACGAGGACCTGCGCGAGCTCGGCACGGTCGCGGCCGGCTGCTTCGACACGATCGTGCTGCGCGAGGACGCGCGGCTGCGCGGTCGGCCCGCGGGTGAGCTGGCGGCCCTGGTCGCCGAGGGCGTGCGCGGGGCGCAGGGCTCACGCACCACGACGGTCGAGATCGTCCTGGCGGAGATCGCCGCCGTGAAGCGGGCGATGGACCTGGCGAACCCGGGCGATCTGGTGGTGCTCTGCGTCGACGACGCGAGTGCCGTCTGGGCCGAGGTCGAGGCCCGGTCCCACGTGGCCCAGGCCGGCGCCCGCCAGCACGCGGTGGGCGACCCCGACCTGTAGCGAGATGATCACCGTCGCGCCGCTGCCTTGGTGATCATCTCGCGGACGGCCGCAGGGGTCAGCGCCACCGCGCCGGCGGAGCGGAGCCAGTCCTCGCACGGCGCCCGGTCGGCGTGGCACATGAAGGCGACCACGTCACCCGGGTGGACCCGGGACACGGCCGCCTGCAGGGCCGACAGCTCGTCCGGGAAGGCGTCGACCTCGGGCATCCCGCCCTCGGCGAGCCCCTCGCGGAACAGCGCCGTCATGGCCTCGCGAGGCCGACCACGCAGGTAGCGCTCCTTCTCACCGATCACCACGAGGTCCGACCCGTGCGCGGCCTGGTGCCCCAGGGCCCGCAAGGCGTCGTCGTCGCGGTCGCCCGCCGCGCCGAGCACCGTGATGACCCGCGCGCCAGGGACCCGCAGACCGTGGACGACGCGCAGCAGCGCGGCCAGCGAGTCCTCGTTGTGGGCGAGGTCGAGGCACACCACCGCACCGGACACGTCGTAGAGGTTGAGGCGCCCCGGGTTGAGCGCCGCGTCGGGCTGGAAGGTCCGCAGCCCCTCGACGACCGCCTCGCGCGGCAGCCCGATCGCGAGCCCGGCCGCGGCACCGGCGAGGGCGTTGGCGAGGTTGTGGGTCGACAGGCCGGACAACGTCATCGGGACGTCGACGACCGGGACCAGCTCGTCGACCTCCCAGTCGCCGGAGACGACGGCGAGCTGGCCGTCGGCCAGGGTGCAGCCGCGGCCGCCGGCGTCGAGCGCCGCCCGGAGCCCGGGTGAGTCGGGGTCGAGGGAGAAGGCCCACGGGCGCCCCTTCGACGAGGAGCGCATCGCGAGGACCCGCGGGTCGTCGGCGTTGAGGACGCACCACCCGCCGGCCCGGGTCGAGCGCGGCACGATCGCCTTCACCTCGGCGAGCTGGTCGAGGGTCGTGATGCCCTGCAGCCCCAGGTGGTCGGCACTGACGTTGGTGACGACCGAGACGTCGTTCCAGGCCGCACCGAAGCCGCGCAGCAGCAGGCCTCCGCGCGCGGTCTCGAGGACGGCGAGGGTGACGGCCGGGTCCTCGAGCACCCGACCCGCCCCGCCGTAGCCGGACCAGTCGCCCTCTTCGACGACCTCGCCGTCGACCCACACGCCGTCGGTGTTGCTCCACCCCACGACCCGCCCGGCGCAGCGCCCCATGTGCGCGACCAGCCGCGTCGTCGTCGTCTTGCCGTTGGTGCCGGTGACCGCCACGACCGGGATGCGCGGCCGAGGGGTCGACGAGGCCTCGCCGCGGGCCGACCGGACGGGCGCGACCGCGACGTCGAGGGGCACCCCGGCGAAGGCTGCCGCCAGGGCGACGCCGAGCGCCCGGCCGCGCTCGCGGCGCCGCCAGGGGAAGGCCACGGTGACCTCGGCCGGCCCCGGTCCGCTGCGGGCGCGGACGGCGAGCCGTCCGGTCCCGGCCGCGGCCGCGAGGGCCCGGGTGGTCGTGGCGGCCACCCTCAGCAGGGCCTTGCGGCGCAGGTCGCTGTCCGGCGTACCCGGTCGCTCGTCGGCGCGACCGAGCCCGGCCGCCCAGGACGCGAGGTCGGGTGCGTGCAGCGGCCCGGTGACGTCGAGGACGACCTTCACGGTCGCTGTCGGGAAGTAGAGGTTGGGCCCGTCGAGCAAGCGGAGCTCGACCAGCCCGGGGGGTGCCTCGTCGGGCCGGTGCGGCATGCGCGAGACGCTACCGGGGGCGGATACTGGGCGGCATGGCCTCCATCCTGCTGTCCCGGCGTGACCTCGACTTCCTGCTCTTCGAGTGGCTGCGCGTCCAGGACCTCACGAGCAGGGAGCGCTTCGCCGAGCACAGCCGCGAGACCTTCGACGCGGTCCTGGCGCTGTCCGAGCAGATCGCGACCGAGCGCTTCCGCCCGCACAACAAGCGCAACGACAGCGAGGAGCCGCGCTTCGACGGCACCCGCGTGCACGTCCACGACGAGGTCAAGCCGGCCCTCGAGGCCTTCGCCGCGTCGGGGCTGATCGGCAGCTCGATGGACGCAGCCGTCGGCGGGATGCAGCTGCCGGCGAGCGTCACGGGGGCCTGCTTCGCGTGGTTCCAGGCCGCCAACACGGGCACGAGCGCCTACTACTTCCTCACCATGGCGGCCGCCAACCTGCTCCTCGAGCACGGCAGTCCGGAGCAGGTCGAGCAGTGGGTGCTGCCGATGGTCGAGGGCCGCTTCACGGGGACCATGTGCCTGTCGGAGCCGCAGGCCGGCAGCAGCCTTGCCGACGTGGCGACGCGCGCGGAGCCGCAGCCCGACGGCAGCTTCCGACTCTTCGGCAACAAGATGTGGATCTCGGCGGGCGACCACGACCTGTCCGACAACATCGTCCACCTCGTCCTCGCGAAGGTCCCCGGCGACGCCCCGGGGGTCAAGGGGATCAGCCTCTTCCTGGTGCCGAAGGTGCTTCCCGACGGCCAGCGCAACGACGTCGTGCTCGCCGGGCTCAACCACAAGATGGGCTTTCGCGGCACCGTCAACACGATGCTCAACTTCGGCGAGGGCACCCACCGGCCCGACGGCGAGCCCGGTGCTGTCGGCCACCTGGTCGGCGCTCAGGGCCGAGGACTGGCCGCGATGTTCACGATGATGAACGAGGCCCGGGTGGGTGTCGGGCTCGGGGCCACCGCGCTCGGCTACACCGGCTACCTCGCCTCGCTCGACTACGCGCGCAACCGCCCGCAGGGCCGGCCGGTGGCCGCGAAGGACCCGTCGACCAAGCAGGTCCCGCTCATCGCCCACGCCGACGTGCGCCGCATGCTGCTCGCCCAGAAGTCCTACGTCGAGGGTGCCCTGGCCCTCAACCTCTACTGCGGCCGGTTGCTCGACGAGCAGCGCACCGGCGAGACCGAGGCCGACCGAGACCGCGCGGGCCTGCTGCTCGACGTCCTCACCCCGATCGCGAAGAGCTGGCCGTCGCAGTGGTGCCTCGAGGCCAACAGCCTCGCGATCCAGGTCCACGGCGGCTACGGCTACACCCGCGAGTACGACGTCGAGCAGCACTATCGCGACAACCGCCTCAACCCCATCCACGAGGGCACCCACGGCATCCAGGCGCTCGACCTGCTCGGCCGCAAGGTCGTCATGGGCGGTGGCGCCGGGCTCGCCCTGCTGGTCGAGACCATCGGGCGTACGACGGACGCCGCGCTGGCGCTCGGTGACGAGCCGGCGCGGCTGGCCGGTGAGCTCTCGAGCGCGGTGCAGCGCGTCGTCGCGACCACCACCAAGCTGTGGGGGACCGGCGACCCGGAGCTCGCGCTGGCGAACGCGACGGCCTACCTCGAGGCGGTGGGGCACGTCGTCGTCGCCTGGGTGTGGCTCGAGCAGGTGCTCGCTGCGCACGGCCGGTCGGGCGACTTCTACGACGGTAAGCGCCAGGCGGCGCGCTTCTTCTTCGCGCACGAGCTGCCCCGCACCGGGCCGCAGCTCGACCTGCTCGACAGCCTCGACCGCACGGCGCTGGACATGCACGACGCGTGGTTCTGATCAGCCCTCGGACCGGTCCCGTCCCAGCGCCTTGGCGCGGTAGAGCGCCTCGTCGGCCTCACGGAGCAGGGTCTCGGGGGCAAGCACGGCAGACCGCGCGATCCCGATCGAGCAGCTGACGCCGATCGTCCCGCCGCCCGGCAGGGACACGGGTCGGGCGATGCCCGCGCGGATGCGCTCGGCAAGGGCCAACGCGACGACAGGGTCGTCGACGTCCTCGGCCACGACGACGAACTCGTCTCCACCCAGCCGTGCCGCGCTGTCGCCCGGGCGGACGAGCGCGCGGAGTCGCTCGGCCGTCGCCGTCAGCACGGTATCGCCCACGTCGTGGCCAAATGTGTCGTTGACGTCCTTGAAGTGGTCCAGGTCGAGGAAGAGCGCAGCGCACGGCTTCCCGAAGCGGGCCGCCCGCGCCAGGGCCTGCTCGAGGAGCTTGAGCAGCAGCGACCGGTTAGGGAGACCGGTGAGGTCGTCGTGCGTGGCCTGGTGGGCAAGGCGGTTCACCACGTCGAGCCGGTCGGTCACGTCACGCATGTTGACGACGGTCCCGCCGATGGCGGGGTCACCGGCCTGGTCGGACGCGGTGGCCTCCACGTGCCGCCATCGCCCGTCGACGTGGGCGACACGAGCCGTGAAGCCGATGACCGCGACGGCTCCGTTGGTGATCTCGACCAGCATGGCCTCGATGGCGGGGACGTCGTCGGGGTGGAAGAGGGTGCGGACGCTCGCGCCGACGGCAGACGCCGAGGTGCTGCCGGTCACGGCGGCCAGACCGGGGCTGGCGTAGAGCGCGACGCCGGCGTTGAGGACGAGGATGGCGTCGGTGCTGAACTGCAGAAGCTTCTCGAACCGCGCGTTGGCCTCCGCGAGGCGCTGGCGGTCGAGCCGGGCCGCGGTGGCATCGAGCAGGAAGCCGATCATGCGATCGGGCGCGCCATCCGCACTGCTGATCCGCACCTCGGTTCCCAGGACCCACCTGTGCGCGCCGGTCGCCGTCACGAGGTGGCGCTGGACCTCGCTGTGGGTCCCAGCTCCCCGGGCGACGTGGTGGGCGAGGACCTGCGCGGACTGATCCCGCTGGTCGGGGTGCACCACCTCGCTCACGTAGTTCCTGCCCTCCAGCTGTCCGTCCGGGTAGTCGAGCAGGCGGTGCAGCGCCGGGTTGGCGCTGACGATCGTGCCGTCGTCGTCGAACTCCATGACGCCGAGCGGGGCCTGAGCGATCGCGGCCCGCCACAGCTCGGCCGTCACCGTGTCGAAGGAGGCCGTCGTGCGCTCCGTGGCGGACGCCGTACGGTCGGCGTGCGCGTAGCTGCGGTCGCTGGCAGCCTCGACCCGCTCCTTCGCGGAGGCGCTGCGGTCGTCGGCCGACCTGGACCGCTCCACTCGCGAGTGGCTCCTCTCCAGGGCAGCTGCGGTGCGGTCCTCGGCGGCACGCAGTCGGTCGAGTGCGGCTGCCTGACGGGAGGCACCGGCCCGTGTCGTGACCTCCGTCCCGTCGAGCGCCCCCGCGGACGGAGCAGTCTCGGACACGTCATCCACGCGGTCGCGGTCGGCGGCGACCCGGTCGCGCCGGTCCGCCGCGCGGTCCCGTCGGGCTCCTTGCTCGTCCACTCCTGCGGTCAGGTCGATCAGGTCGACCGCGTCGTCGCCCTCTGCCTGCTCGGCCTGCCGGGCGCGCTCGAGCGCGGCTCGGTCGCGATCACGCGCCACGTCGTCGCGCAGCCGGGCGATCTCGTCGCGCTGCCGAGCGAGCTCGTCGCGAAGCTTGGCGTACTCGTCGCGGAACTCGGCCGACAGGGCGACGACGTCGTCCACGCTCCAGGAACGGGACCCAGGAGAGTCGCCGCGGCCGCTCAACGGACCTCCTCGGCCCGTGCTCCCACGGGATTGCAGGCGCGTCCAGCCCGCTGGCTCTGATTGTCACCCCTCGCGGATCGGTGGACCGGCACAAAAAGCCCATCCCTGAGGTGACAGTTACTGCTGACGCAACGCCGAGCTGGTCAGGCCCGTGCAGTCGGACGACAGCGGCCCGTGGTCGTGACGCTGCCCTCATTGAGCCGGCCGGGTGACGCTGGTCCCGTCGTGGACCAACACGATCAGGGATGGCAGGGTCGGCGCGGGGTGAGGAGGTCCTGTGACGACGGACGCGGTGCGCATCGCGATGCTCGGTGGCTTCACGGTCGAGCGCGCGGGTCGCCGGCTGCCGTCCGACGCCTGGCCGACCCGCCGGGCTGTCGAGCTGGTGCAACTGCTCTGCCTCGCGGACGGGCGGCGCCTGCACCGCGAGCAGGTCGTCGACGCGCTGTGGCCGACCCTCGACGTGGCGGCGGGAGCCGCGAACCTGCGCAAGGCCGCCCATCACGCACGCACCGTGCTGGGGGACCGCGGCGTCGTCCTGCGCGGCGGACAGGTCGAGCTGCTGCCCGACCAGCCCGTCGCGCTGGACGTGACGGCGTTCGAGCAGGCCGCCGCCCTGGCCCTGCGATCGCAGGACTCGTCAGCCTGCGCCGACGCCGCCCGGCTCTACGCCGGCGACCTGCTGCCAGGGTCGCCCTACGACGAGTGGGTGAGCTCTCGCCGTGAGGTCCTGCGGACCCGTTGGCTGGAGCTGCTGCGCCGCAGCGGTGACTGGGCGTCGCTGGTGCACGCGGACCCGACGGACGAGGCAGCCACGGCAGGCCTGATGCGCGTGGCGCTCGCCTCCTCCGACCGCCACGGCGCCCTGCGGGCCTACGCCCGGCTGCGCTCCGTGCTGGAGAGGGACGTCGGCGCCCGGCCCGGGGCCGTGGTGCAGGGCCTCTACGCCGACTGCGTCGCGGGGATGGTGCCGTCGGAGCCGGAGTCGCTGGTCGGACGGGACCTCGAGCTCGCTGCAGCCGAGGCGGCCCTCGCTCCGGCGCGGGCAGGCAGCCGCAGTGCACTCGTCGTGCGCGGGCCCGGTGGCATCGGCAAGTCGGCGCTGTGCGCTGCGCTGGGCGCGCGGGCCGAGCAGGCGGGGTGGCGCGTCGTGCGGGTGCGCGCGAGTGCGGACGAAGGCCCGTTCGCGCCGTTCGTGCAGGCCGTCGAGGTGCTCCTCGGCGGCGACCGCGGGCTCCTCGAGCGACTGCCCGCCCCGACCCGCGGGCTCCTCGCCGAGCTGTCGCCGCTGGCCGGCCCGCAGGTCGGGCCCAGCGGCCCGGTAACGAGGCACCAGGTCATCGGTGCCGTGCGGCGGCTGCTGCGAGCCGCCGCAGGCGGGGCCGGCACCGTCCTCGTCGTCGACGACGTGCACTGGGCCGACGACGATGCCGTCGAGGCGCTGGGTCACCTGGCGTCGTCCGGTGGGCCCGGCCTGCTCGTCGTGCTCGGATACCGGCCCGAGGCGGCCGGCCAGGCACTACAACGAGTCGTCGCCCGGCTCGCGCGGCACGAGGCGTCGACGGTGGTGGAGCTGCCCCCGCTCGACGACGGCGACGCCGCCGCGCTCGTGACGGCGACCGCCGACGGGCTGGCCGACGACGTGCTCCTGCCGCTGGTCAGGCGCGCCCAGGGCAACCCCCTGGTGCTGCAGGAGCTCGCCCGCGGAGCCCGCGACGGCAGGAGCGCCACCTCGGTGCACGAGGCCGTGGCCGCTCGGCTCGTCGACCTCGATGAGGGCACGCGGGCCATGGTCCAGCGGCTCGCGGTCGCGGCCGACGGTCTCGACCCCGCCGCGGTCCTCGCACTGACCGGTCTCGCCGAGCCGGAGGCCTTCGCCGTGCTCGACGCCGCGCTCGCGGCAGGGGTCCTCGTGGTCCGGGGGTCCTCCTACGCCTTCCGTCACGACCTCGTCCGGCAAGTATTGGTCGAGCAGATGCCGCCCCACCGCAGGGTCGCCGTGCACCGTGACGCGGCCCGGCGCCTCGCCGAGCTCGGCGCCGCCCCCGAGGTCGTCGCGGCGCACTGGCTGTCCGGTGAGCGCCCCCGGGAGGCGCTGCCCTGGCTCCTGCTGGCGGCCCAGCGCTCCGTGGGCCTGGGCGCCTACGCCGACGCGCTGGCACGGCTGGACGTCCTGCTGGCGCAGGAGCCCGGCCACGCCGAGGCGCTACGGCTGCGCGCGCAGTGCTTGGAGGCGCGCGGCGACGAGCGTGCGCCCTCGGCCTACGCGGCGGCGGCCGGTGCGCTGCCCGCAGGTCAACGCGACGACGTCCTGGCCATGCAGGCACTGGCGTCCGTGCGCGCCGGCGACCCGGCCGGTGCGCTGCTCGCCCTGGACGGGCTGCAGCCGACGACGCTGCAGGGACGCCTCGCCCAGGCCCTCGCGATGTGCGGAGCCGCCGCCATGGGCCATGCCGACCCCGACGTCGGTGTGGCGATGGCGGCCGAGACCCGAGCGCTGGCCATCGCCTCGGGCGACCCCTCCGCCATGGTCATCGCGTCCTGGGCGGAGGCCGCGGCTGCCCACGTGAAGGGCGAGCTGCCCCGCACGATGCGCGCCGGCCTGCGCGAGACCTACGCCCTGCCCGAGGTCGCCGTCACGGTCTTCGACGGCCAGCTCTGCGTGGCGGAGCGCCTGCTGTACGGCGGCCAGCCCTACGGCGAGGTCATCGACTTCACGCGGGCGCTGGAGGCCGAGGCCGACCGGCTCGGTGCCGCCCGGGGGAAGGCCTTCGCGGTGACCTTCCGTGGGGAGGCCTTGCTGCTCATGGGCCGGTTGGACGAGGCCGGCCGTGACCTGGCAGCCGGAGTGCAGCTGCACCGGGCCATCGGTGCCAACGGCGGCGAGGCCCTCGCCCTGGAACGGCTCGCGGCGCACGCCCTCGCGGTCGGCGACCCCGACCGCGCGGACGCCCTGCTCGACGAGGCGCTCGATGTGGCCCGCGAGTCAGGGCTGGGCTTCCACCTCTTCGACCGCATCTACGGCACACGGATCGCCGCTGCGCGCTCGCCCGCTGCGGCGCTCGCCGCCCTCGACGAGGCGGAGGAGGCCGTCCACGGCTCGATGGAGACCTGCCCCGGCTGCCGGATCAACCTGGCTGTGCCGGCTGCGCTGGCCGCCGCTGCCGGGGGACGCGCGGAGCAGGCGCGGGCCTACGAGCAGGCCGCCGCGCAGCTGACGACGATCCTCATGCGCCTGCCGGGCTGGTACGCCGCCGTCGACGAGGTCCGCGGTCACCGGGCGCGGGCGGAGGGCGACGAGCAGGCCGCGCTGCGCCACCTCGCGGCGGCCGCGGAGGGCTTCGGGTCCGTCGGTCAACCCCTCGACGCGCAGCGTTGCGCCGACGCTGCGACCGCCCTGGTCTGACCGGGAACGTTCCGGGAACGCCCGGCCGACACCCTCGCTTCGCACGGTCCACCTCACGCGAAGGAGCACCAGCCATGCACGCAGTCGCACGTCACGACGTCCCGATCGTCATCGAGGGCAACGGCGTCGAGGTCCGCCTCCAGGAGATCGGCGGTGGCATGTCCACGTCGTTCATCCGGCTGCCCCAGGGCGCCGACCTCGGACCGGCCCTGGTCGGCCTGCCGGGCGACGCCTGCCAGTGCCCCCACTGGGGCTACCTGCTCAAGGGCCGCCTGCAGATGCGCAGCCCGTCCGGCGACAAGGTCTTCCAGGCCGGCGACGCCGTCTACTGGGCCCCGGGCCACGTGCCCGTGGCGCTCGAGGACGTGGAGTACGTCGACTTCTCCCCGACCGACGAGTTCAACCCCGTGGTCGCCCACATCCAGGGTGCCGCGGGGTGACCCCGCTGCGCGCGCTGGTCATCTCGGCGCGCGCGGGCCTGGAGAACCTCAGCCCCACCGAGCTCGCGGCCGAGCTCGCGCGCGGCGACGCCGTCGTCGTCGACGTGCGCGAGCCGGCCGAGGTGGCACGGGGCACGCTCCCCGGGGCAGTGGCGGTCCCACGCGGCCTGCTGGAGTTCCTTGCCGACGGGGTCGAGGCGCGCGGCCACCCCGACCTGCGTCCAGGTCGCCGGCTCGTGCTGTGCAGCGCGGCGGGAGACCGCTCCGCCCTGGCAGCAGCGGCGTTGCAGGCCCTCGGTCGCACGGACGTGGCCCACCTCGCCGGTGGGCTGCGGGCCTGGACGGCGGAAGGTCGCCCGCTGCGCCGCGCAGGCGCTCAGGAGCCGTAGCGCTGCTCCGCCCGCGCCCGCGCCTTCGCGGCCTCGACCTCACGGTGCTTGGCGGGGGCGGTCGTCACGAGCCGGTCGAGCAGCTCCGCGGAGGCCTGCGCAACGAGCTCGACCGCCTGCTCGACCGCGGCGGCGTTCACCGACGACGGGTGCGTGGCACCACTGATCTTGCGGACGTACTGCAGGGCAGCGGCCCGGATCTCGTCCTCGGTCGCCGGGGGCGCGAAGTTGTTGAGCGGTTTGATGCTGCGGCACATGCCGCCGAGGCTAGAGCCCGCGCTCGCGCAGGGCGTCGGTGAGCAGGCCGACGAGGGCCTCGAGCTGCACGTCCACCGACGACGAGACCTCCTCGTCGGAGCCGTCGAGCGCGCGGGCGGCCAGGCCGGCCTTGCTGTCGATGAGCTCCGCGACCTTCGCGTCGATGGTCTGCGCGGCGATGATGCGCCACGCGGTGACCGGGGCGTCCTGGCCGATGCGGTGCACGCGGTCGATGGCCTGGGTCTGCTCGGCGTCGGTCCACGACAGCTCCGACAGCACGACGTTGGACGACACCTGCAGGTTGAGCCCGACGCCCGCGGCGGTCAGCGAGCAGACCACGACGGCGACCTCGGGGTCGTTGACGAAGGAGTCGATCGCGAGCTGGCGGGCCTTAGGCGTCTGGTCTCCGCGGATGGAGGAGTAGCGCAGCCCCTGCTGGGCGAAGGCGGCCTCGGCGGTGTCCATGACGTCGATGTGCTTGGCGAAGAAGACGACCTTGCCGACGCTGCGGGCGAGCTGCGCGGCGTAGTCGGCGGCGAGCCCGGCCTTGGCCTGGCCGATGCGGCGCATCATCGTGAAGACGTTCTCGCCGCCGGTCGACTCGTCGGTGTCCTGCCGCTCCCAGCCGGCGACCTTCCGGACCAGCTCATGGTCGATGCCCTCGACGGTGACGCCGGCGTCGCGGGCCTCCAGCGCGCTGTCGTAGCGCTTCATCATCCGACGCGCGAGGACGCGCTCGGCGTCGCGGATCGACCGACCCAGGGCGCCGTCGAGCTCGACCGGGAGGTCGGCGATGCGGCGGGCCGGGATGTCGGCAGCGACGTCGACCTTGCGACGGCGCACGATGCCGAGGTCGATGACGGCCTGGCGGGCCAGCGGGTGGAAGCCGGGGTCGACGGGGGTGAGCTCGTTGGCCTCGAGCTTCTCCATCAGCGCCGGGCCCGGCTCCGTGTCACCGATCCAGCCGAGGAACTCCCAGATCGCGAGGAAGTCCTCGATGTCGTTGATGAGCGGCGTGCCGGTGAGCGCCATCAGCAGCGGGCGCACCGTGCGCGAGCGGAGCCGCTGCGACAGCTCGAGGACGTGGCGCGACCGCTGCGAGGTCTTGTTCTTGATGAAGTGGGCCTCGTCGACGACCATGCCGCGGAAGCCGAGGGAGCCGAGCCAGCCGACGTGGCGGTCGAGGACCTCGTAGTTGACGACGACGATGTCGGAGAAGCCGTCGACGCTGTCGCCGTCTCCGTGCACGACGGTCGCTGGGTGGGTCGGCGTCCAGATGCCGGCCTCGCGCGCCCAGTTGGTCTTCACGACGTTGGGGACGACGACCAGCAGCGGGAAGGCGTTGGCCGCCTGCGCGGACAGCAGCGCCTGCGCGGTCTTGCCGAGACCGGGCTCGTCGGCCAGCAGGAAGGTCCGGTGCCCTCCGGCGGCGGCCTGGATGACCTGCGCCTGGTGTGGCATGAGCTCGCGACCGCCCGCGGCCAGCAGCGACTTCGGAGCCGGCAGCGGCATGCACGACGACGCGCCGCCGCCGGGGTTCTCGAAGGCGCGCAGCAGCGGCTGCAGCAGCTCCCAGTTGGCGAGCAGCCGCGGCCGGGTCTGCTTGGACGGGGCACCTGAGAAGTCGGGCTCGAGGAAGGGGTTGGCCAGCTGTCGCGAGATCACCGACTGGGGTACGACGCGACGCTCCTGCCGGGGCTGCACCGTCGCGGAGCCCGCCTCTGCCGGGGGAGGGGCGGCCTCGAGGCCGGCTGCCTCGCGCAGCTCGCGCAGCAGGGCGCGAGCGCCCTCGACGAGCTCGGCGTCCTCGGCGAGCAGGGCGTAGAGCGAGGTGTCGCGGGCGGCGCACTTCGCCATCGCGGTGCCGATCGCCTCGATGCGCTTCATCGCACCGTTGCGCTTGAACTCCGTGAGGCTCGCGTCGGTCTTGACGCGGGCTCGTTCCTCGCGGACCAGCAGCGCCACGACCTGGAACTGCGCGCGGATCGCCGGGCGGACCTTGCCCCGCTGGACGGCGAACTCGACCTCGCGGACGGCCCGCTCGACAACGGGCAGGACGCCCTCCTCGCGGCGCGCGGGCCGGCGCGGCTGCTGGCGCTGGGCAGGCCGGTTGCCGGGCTGTCGCCCGCCGCGCTCTGCCACGCCGTCTCCCTGTGTGCCGGTCGTGCCGTCACCACCGTCGAGGACGCGACCGGCGGCCGCGCCGGAGGCCTCACGCCCCGCGCGGCACGTCCGGCCCGGGGCGTCGTCGACGTCCGCGGGCGGGTGCTCGAGGGGACGGCCCTGACGACGAGCGCTCAGCAGCTCTGACTGCGCGCTGTCGCGTCGGTGAGGGCACACCCGGTAGCGATCACGACTCTATCCCGCACGCTCCCTCGTGGGGGGAGGCGGTGCGGGAGGGGGTGCCGTCTCAGCCGCCGAGCTGCGCGGTGAGGGCGTCGCGCACGACCTGCGCGACCGTCACCCCGCGGGTGCGCGCCGCGTCGCCGACCCGGTCGTGGAGCTCTGCGGGGAGCACGACGGTGAGGCTGACGCGGGTGCCGTCGGGCACGCCCTTCTCGCGCAGCCCGCGCAGCGTCTGGTTGCTGAGGTTGCGCGCGCGCCGCTCGTTGTACCGCTTGCCGCGCGAGTCGCGCAGGACCTCGACGTCGAGGTCGACGTCGTCGCCTCGGTAGAGGTCCTGGGCCAGCAAAGGGTCTCGCGGCGGGGAGGCGAGCCCCGCCGGGCGCTCCTCCCCGCGGATCCGCGGGGAGGCACTCACGACGACGAGGTCGTCGCCGACCGACACCGCGACCACCTCGAGCGGCTCCCGCTCGCCGTCAGGGCCGACCCACACCCACCTCTCGTCGTACCCGATCTCGGCGGGCAGCACGACGGGCTCGGTCGACAGGACGAGCTTGAGGGCGGCCTCGGGGGTCGCCTCGCCCTCGCGGGCGGTGCGGGTGAAGCGGAGCGCGGTCACGGTCATCCGCTCTTGCTACCGCACGCGGCTGCCGACATCGCGGGGGCCTGTGGACGACGACAGCTGTCAGGACAGACGGGCCGTCGCGGAGGGACCTTGGACCCTGGCCTGCAAGGACGCCGCCGCCCATCGTCGCGACATGAGCACCGATCACGCGGTCAGGCAGCTGGACGACCTCGACGAGCACCTCGAACGGTGGGTGGAGCACGGGCTGATCAGCCCGGCGCAGGCCTCGCAGATCGTCGCCGACGAGCAGGCCGCCCTCGCCGCCGGTGGACGCACCGGTCGCGCACCGATGCTCACCGAGGCCCTCGGCTACGTCGGCGGAGTCCTGGTCGTCGTGGCCGGGCTGCTGCTGACGGCGCAGCTGTGGGCGGACCTGGCGCTGTGGGCCCGTCTCGGGCTGACCGCAGCGGCGGCGGGCCTGCTGCTCGGGCTCGGGGCGGCGTTGCCCGTGGGGCTCGGCACGGCCGCGGGACGGCTGCACTCCGCCGCCTGGGGACTGTCCGCAGCGACCGTCGCGTTCCTGTTGGGCCTGTTCGCCGTCGAGGTGCTGGACACCCGGGACGCCGACACCGCGCTGGTCGTGGCCACGGGGGTAACGGCGTACTCCGCTGTGCTCTGGTGGCTGCTGCGAAGCCCGCTCCAGCAGGCCGTTGCCTTCGTCGGGCTGGCGGCCACGGGTGCCGCCGCGTTGGCCCGGGTCGCACCGTCCGGACCGTCGGGCGACGGCTTACCCGCCCTCGGGATCCTCGCCGTCGGGGCCGGCTGGCTCTACCTCGGGGTGCGAGACATGCTCGCTCCCCGTCGCTTCGTGCTCGTGCTCGGGGCCGTGGGGGTCGCCCTCGGGGCCGCGACCGTGCAGATGGCCGACTGGGGCCGGGTCGTGGCGCTGGTCGCGGTGCTCGCCCTCGTCGGGCTCGCGCTGCGGATGGCCGACCTCGCGCTGCTGGCGGTCGGCGCGGTCGGCATGTTCATCGTCTTCCCGGGGGTGCTGATGAGCTGGTTCCCCGGCGCGGTCGCCGCACCGCTGGCACTGCTGCTCGCCGGGACGCTGCTCGTCCTCGCGGCGTTGCGGACCCTGCGGCACGGTACGGCTGGGCCGGGGTGACGACGGCCCTGGCCGGCTTCACTCTCGCGGAGGTGGCCAGGGCGGGGACTGCGGTGCTTGGCTGTGGGCGTGACCCACGCGGTGGCGGCTGACTACCTGGTCGTCGGTGCGGGCGCGACGGGGATGGCGTTCGTGGACGCCCTCGTCGAGCACACCGACGTGCGGGTGGCGCTCGTCGACCGTCGCCCGGGTGTCGGGGGCCACTGGCTCGACGCCTACCCCTTCGTCCGCCTCCACCAGGCCTCGGCCTTCTACGGTGTCGGGTCGACCTTGCTCGGCGCGAACCGCGTGCAGGAGCGGGGTCCGGAGGCGGGTCTGCACGAGCGCGCGAGCGTGTCGGAGATCTGTGCCTACTACGCGCAGCTCCTCGCTGAGCGCCTGCAACCGTCCGACCGGGTCGAGTGGTTCCCCGGCTGCGACTACGTCGGCGGGCGCAGGTTCGTCTCGCGGGTCTCGGGCCGGGTGTACGAGGTGCCTGAGGGCTGCCGGGTCGTGGACGCGCGCTACCTGGCTCCGTCGATCCCTGCGCGTACGGCCGCGCCCTTCGAGGTCGACGACGCAGCGCGTGTGGTCACGGTGAACGGCCTCGTCGAGCTGGAGGAGCCGCCCTCGCGTTTCGTCGTCGTCGGGTCGGGCAAGACCGCCACCGACGCGGTGGTGTGGTTGCTCGGGCAGGGCGTCGACCCGGGTGCCGTGTGCTGGGTGCGCCCGCGCGACCCGTGGATGCTCAACCGCGCGGTCGTCCAGCCGGCCCCCGCGGTGTTCCTGGGCATGGTCGCCGACACGTTGGAGGCAGCTGGCACTGCCGAGAGCCTGGACCAGCTGTTCCTCGAGCTCGAGGAGCGCGGCTCCATGCTCCGCATCGACCCATCGGTCACACCGACCATGGGCAAGACGCCGACCCTCGCCACGTGGGAGCTCGAGCGCCTGCGCACGGTCGAGCACGTGGTCCGGCGCGGTCACCTCCGACGTGTCCGACCCGGGCACCTGGACCTCGACGAGGGGTCGGTCGCCGTCGCGCGGGACGCGGTCGTCGTGCACTGCGCAGCTCCGGGTCTGCGCTACCCACCCCGGGTGCCGATCTGGGGGCCCGCGGCGATCACGCTGCAGCCGATCCGCAGCGGCTTCCCGTGCTTCGGTGCCGCGCTCGCCGGCTACGTCGAGGCGACCCGGGCCGACGACGCCGACAAGAACGCCCTCTGCCCGCCTACGCCCTTCGGTGACTCGCTCGAGGGGTGGGCCCACATGACCGTCCTGGGAGCGCGGGCCGCCGCCTCCTTCGGCGCCGAACCCGACGTGCTGGCGTGGTCGCACGGCGTCGCGCTGAACCCCGCGCGCATCTCCCCGCAGGAGCCGAGCGGCCCCGACCTCGACGATGCGCTGGCGCGGCTGCAACGCCACGCGGCTCCCGGCCTGGCCCGGCTGGCGTCGCTGAGCGGGCTCGCCGACCTGCCCGACCCGCAGGTCCGCATTGCCTGGTAGCGCGGGTCCGCACTCACCCCGGGCCCTGCTTCTCGGCGCCCGCGGCGAGGTCGTCGTCGCGGATCTTCAGGTCGAGCGGCGAGCGGCCGGGTTGTCGTCGCAGCGCCCGGTGCTGCCGCTGTCGCGCCGACGCGCCCCTTGGTCCAGTAGTCACCTCGTGCTATCGCCGTCGACAGGGCGTCATCCGATGCTGTGGGTGTGGAGCGAGTCGTGCCGGCGTCCCCCCGTGTCGTCACCGAGGGGTTCCCTCCTGCCCCCCGCACAACTGGCGACGGATGGCTCGACGGTGTGTCACCGGGTGAACTCGTCGCGCGGCTGCGGGAGCTCGCGGATGGACGCAGGTGGTTGCAGACGGTGCTCGACCACATACCGGCCATGATCGGCTACTGGGACCGCGATTTGCGCAACCGCATGGCCAACCGGGCCTACCAGGACTGGTTCGGGAAGATGCCTGAGCAGCTGCGCGGCGTCCACATCAGCGAGCTGCTGGGTCCTGAGCTGTTCCTCAAGAACCTGCCGTACATGGAGAAGGCCCTATCCGGCGTCGAGCAGACCTTCGACAGGGAGATCGTCGACCCCACCGGGACGGTGCGCTACTCCCAAGCCTCGTACGTGCCCGACATCGCAGAGTCCGGTCAGGTGGACGGCTTCTTCGTCCTCGTCGCCGACATCACTCCCCGGGTGCTGGCCGAGCAGCAGCTGCAGCAGGAGCAGAGACGTACCCACCGGCTGGCGGAGCAGCTGACGATCGTCAGTCGCGTGAGCGCGTCCCTGCACGCCCTGGCCCCGGAGGAGATCCAGGAAGCCGTGGCCGATGCGGTGCTCGCGCTCGGCTACGCCGGCTCGAGCCTCGAACTCCTCGACCGGGACAGCCAGGCGTTCGTCACCCGTCACGGGCGGGGGCTGTTCGCGGCACTGGACGGCCAGGCGCTCTCGATGCAGGAGGGAGCTTCTGGGGACGTCCTGACTGGCGGCGGCCCCGTCGTCGTCGATGACTACCAGGACTACGCCAAGGCGAGATCCGTCATCAGGGACACCGGGGTGCGGACCACCATCTCCTTGCCGGTGCGCACTACAGGTGATCTCGTGGCGCTGCTCCACGCGGGGACGACGCAGCCGGCGAAGCTCAGCCCCTCGGACGTCGACGTGCTGAGCCTGCTCGCCGACATCGCAGGGACCGCTCTCGGCAACGCGCGCCGCCTGCTGAGGGCTCAGGCAGCGACGCGTCACTACGCCGAGCAGGCGGAGACCGATCCGTTGACCCAGGTCGGCAACCGTCGCGCTGCCGACCTGATGCTGGCCGAGCTCCAGCCCGGCGACGTCGTCGTGGTGCTGGACCTCGACCACTTCAAGGCCGTCAACGACACACGTGGCCACGCTGCTGGAGACACCACCCTCCAGCAGTTCGCCCATCACGTCCGTGCCGGGTTGCGTGACCTCGACAGCGTCGCCCGCGTGGGCGGTGAGGAGTTCCTGCTGGTGCTCGCTGCTGTCGACAGGGACGAGGCGGAGGCGGTGCTGGGCCGCATCAAAGACGCCTGGTTGGCCACGGCCCCGTCGACGACCTTCAGTGGTGGTGTCGCGAGCAAGCGGACCCACGAGGACAGTGCCGACACCTACGCGCGGGCTGACGCGGCGCTGTACAGGGCGAAGAGCAGCGGCCGCAACCGGATGGAGTACGACGCCTGAGCCGGGCAGCTGGGCCTGGTGCGTGGTCGCGCCTGCGACGTCGTGTCCGAGGGGAGGGCTGCGTCAGGACATCCCGGACTGATGTCTCAGGACGTCCCGAACCAGCCGTGCCGACGTTGGTGGGGTGTCCACAGCCCGTCTGGTCATCACTGCCGTCGTCCTCCCGGGGCCCCCCACCGGCCGAGGTCATCGCTGAGTACGGCGTGTCGACGTCGGGGCTCGTCGAGCTCCTGGCTCGTTACCGCGAGGTGGGCGAACCGGCGTTCAGGGCGTGTCAGATCGTCTGTGTAAGTCGCTGAGGTCCGACGCTGGGGCTGACGCCTCGGACAGGAGACTGCACGATGAAGGCACCGACGCTTGCGAAGGCCGCTGTGACCACCTCGGACGACGACATCTCGAACGGCGGCC
>JAUYQP010000046.1 GCA_030697205.1 Mycobacteriales bacterium | reverse complement strand
GGTCTGTGGCGTCAGGCGAATGTGCTCAAGGTCGGGTTGCAGTTCGAGAACGTGCTGATCCGGGCGATCATGCAGTACGTCTTCGCTCTGCCCAACGGTTCGCCGGAGTACCGGTACCTCTCGCACGAGGCGACCGAGGAGGGCCACCACACGCAGATGTTCCAGGAGGCGGTGAACCGGATCGGGGCCGACGTCCCCGGGATGCCCTGGCCGCTGCGCAAGCTCGCCGGCGTGCTGCCGATGCTCGTGACCCGTGTGCCGGTGTTCTTCTTCCTCGCGGTCCTGGCCGGGGAGGAGCCGATCGACCACACGCAGAAGGAGATCATCCGCGCCGGTGACCAGCTGCCGCCGGTGCTGGCGCGGGTCATGGCGATTCACATCGCCGAGGAGGCCCGGCACATCTCCTTCGCGCACGAGGCGGTCAGGCTGCGCGCGCCGCACCTGGGCCCGGTCGGCCGGCACCTGACGGCGCTGCTGCTCCCGCTGGTGATGCGCTACGGCTGCGACGCGATCATGGTGCCGCCGCGGGAGTTCTGGGAGCGGTTCGAGATCCCGGAGCAGGTGAAGAAGGACCTGTTCTGGGACTCCCCCGAGTCGCAGCAGCGCCTGCAGAACCTCTTCGGTGACGTGCGCATGCTCGCCGAGCAGTCGAACCTCATGACCCGGCCGGCCCGGGCACTCTGGCGGCTGTGCAAGATCGACGGACCGGCCTCCCGCTACCGCAGCGAGCCCCCGCCCGCCTTCCTGACCGCCGCCTGACAGCTCGGGAGCGGCGTCGCGTCGGATCGCGATGCCGCTCCCGCGTTGGCGCTGCCTGCGCCGGGACTTCCTGCGACGACAGCGCGCTGCGGTGACAGCGCGGTGCAGTTGCTGTGTCAGCCCCGGCGAACCAGACGGCGCCCGGCCCGTGGCGGCGCGGCGTTCGCCAGCGCCACCCGGAGCTCCTCGATGTCGGTGAACTTCACGCGCGGCCGGCCGCTCGCCTGTCCTCGGGCCCGCTCGAGGTCGTCGATGCGCCGCCAGGCGACCACGTCCCCGGCATCCGGGCATCGCTGTCCGACGAGCTCGGCGAGGCTCCGCTGGTCGGAGCGCGGGTCCGCCAACAGCCCGGCGTTGACGTCCGACAACAGCTGGTTCACCGTCTCGCGCGCGCAGCTCTTGTTCGTGCCGATGAAGCCGGTCGGCCCCCGCTTGATCCAGCCGACCGCGTACGCACCCGGCCTACCGTGGATGCGGCCGGCGTCGTTGGGGATGATGCCGGCGCGGTCGTCGAACGGCATGTCGGTCACGGGCCTGCCGCGGTAGCCGATCGAGCGCAGCAGCAGCCCCGTCGCGATGGTGTCCGTGGTCTGCGTAGGCACAGCCCGCACGCCCCCGTCCACGTCCCGGACCAGCTCGTTGTGGACGACGTGCACTCCCGTCACACGGTCCGTGCCTTCGACGCTGAGCGGGGAGGTCAGGTAGCGCAGCACGATCCGCCGACGGGCGTCGCGGGGTCGATCCGCCGTGGGCAGGGCGCGAAGTGCCGCCAGCTTCTGCTCCGTGACGAGATCGACGTCGCCGGTCGGCGTCGGCACTGCGCCGTCCACCACGACGTCGAGGTCGGAGCGGCCGAGCAGGCCGGTGAGCTCCGGCAGCGTGCCGGCCATCTGGGCCGGACCACGTCGGGCCAGGACGACCACCTCGCGGATCCGACTCTGGCGCAGGGCCGACAGGGCCCGGTCGGAGATGTCCGTCCCGGCCAGGTCATCCGGGTCCGTGGCCAGGATGCGTGCGACGTCGAGCGCCACGTTGCCGTTGCCGACGATCACCGCCCGCTCGTGGCTGAGGTCGTAGCTGCGTTCGGCGTGGTCCGGGTGGCCGTTGTACCAGGCGACGAACTCGGTCGCGGTGGTGCTGCCCGGCAGGTCTTCGCCGACGATGCCGAGTCGGCGGTCCTGCGACGCGCCCGTGGCGTAGATGACGGCGTGGTGATGCGCCATGAGCTCGGCGTGGCTGAGGTCCCGACCGACGTCCACCCCGAGCACGTAGTGGAAGCCGGGACGGTCCTCGATGTCGCGGAACAGACGCGCGATCGTCTTGGTCTCCGGGTGGTCCGGCGCGACCCCCGAGCGGACCAGGCCGTACGGCACAGGCAGTCGCTCGAAGACGTTCACGTGGACGTCCGGCTGCTTCAGCAGCTCGTCAGCGGCGTAGAGAGCCGCCGGGCCGGAGCCGACAACGGCGACGCGCAAGGGAGTCCGCGTCCGCGTGGTGTCGATCCTGACGATGGGCGGCACGGGCGCCTGGGCGGGGCGGGCGGGCGGGTCCTGGTGGAACAGCGCGTTGATCTGCACGAAGGGCAGCTGCGCCGGGCCCAGCTTGTTCTCCGGGGCGATGGCCGCTACGGGACATGCCTCGACGCACGCCCCGCAGTCCACGCAGGCGACCGGGTCGATGTAGAGCATCTCCGCGAGGGCGAAGGCCTCGTCGTGGGGGTTGGGGTGGATCGCGTTGACCGGGCAGGCGAACACGCAGGACGCATCACCGCAACATGCCTGGGTCACGACATGGGGCACGGGCCTCAGCTCGCCAGGTCGAAGGCGACCGGCGGCTCGCTGCGGTAACGCGAGGGACGGCCATCGATCCTGCACAGCTTCCACAGCCGGCGTGACGTGCGCGTCATGAGCCCCGACTGCTCGGCCAGCATGCGGACGTCACCGAACAGGTCCTGCAGCCGCTGGCGGGACTCGGGAGCCTCCCAGTAGAGCTCCTTCATGACCTCGTCGGGGATGTCGAAGCGCTCGCGGAACTGCTTGGGCGGGACCATGATGGCGTCGCACAGCCCGCGCATGATCAGAGGGAAGAACAGGGCGGTGAAGAAGCGCGCGATCGGCCCCAGGTGCGGGCCGCGGAGCTTGACCGCCTCGTGCGCGAAGGAGATGTGCCGCGCTTCCTCGGCGATGTGGATCTCCATGACCCTGGCCAGCACCGGCGGCAGGTCCTTGCTGGCCCGCAGGATGTTCTTCTGGGTGTGGTCGATCGGCTCCTCACCACCGAGGATGCCGATGAAGAACACGACGGGGATGCTGGACACCAGCATGGGCAGGACGCCGGCGCTGCGGCGCAGGATCCAGGGCATACCGGGCACGTCGGCACCGATGCGGTTCACGAGCTCCTGGAACATCTGCGTGTGGTGGCACTCCTCGGTCGCCTCGTGCGTGAGGTAGCGGTACTCGGGCGAACCGTTCGGCAGCGCGAACACGTACTGCATGATGCCGCGGATCAGGACGTTCTCGAACTGCAGGCCCACCTTGAGCACGTTGGCCTGGCGCCACTGGCCGATCGCGATCTGCCGCTCGAGCGACTGGGCCTGGTACCAGGGGTGGGCCCCCAGCGGGTCGACGTTGGCGGGGAGCACCCAGCGCGGGTCGTCCGCCCGCACCTGGAAGTCCTCATCGTCCCAGGGGATGTCGACGAAGGCATCGAAGTGCCGGTCGACCGATGCCTGGGACAGGCTCTGCAAGACCTCCGTGTACCGCTCTCGGGTCATCACGGGCTCCACCGGACGGGCCAGGGTGCTGGACATGAAGGTCCTCCTCGGATCAGACAGACGCCAACGGCGCACATCGTGTCGTATCGCGTGTCTATGTGTCAACAATCGGCGATACATCAACCTCTGGCGAATGTGCAATCGTGGTTCGGCAGGGGTCGGATGCCAGTAGATCGTGACATGACCGGTGATACGTTGTTTTCCGTCACACCGGTTGGTGTGTCGTACACGTCTCGGGCACACGCGCTGGAGGGCGACATGCACACAGACGTACGTCAGGTTCCGCGGGCCGGCCGGCTCCAGCACCGCCGACTGCTGGCTCTGGCCAGCGCCGGATCGGCACTGTGGCGGCTGCACGCCGTCACGAGGCGGGCCGTCGCCGCGGCCCGCACCGAGTCCGATCCTGCGGTGCTGGAGGATGTCGGCCTGCCGACGGCCCGCACTCGGACGGTCGACGCCGGGCAGGGCGTGTCGCTGCACGTGGCCGAGTACGGCGATCCGGCGGCGGAGGTCACGGTCGTGCTTGCGCACGGCTGGACGCTGTCGAGCGAGCTGTGGCGCCGCCAGGTGCGCGACCTGGCCGACAGCGCGCGCGTCGTCGTGTACGACCACCGAGGGCATGGGCGATCCGGGAGCGGGAGCCTGGATGCGTGCACCCTCGAGCAGCTGGGCACCGACCTCGGCGCGGTGCTCGACGCAGCCGTGCCCACCGGGCCGCTCCTGCTCGTCGGGCATTCCATGGGCGGGATGGCCGTGATGCACCTGGCTGCCTGCCGACCGGAGCTGTTCCGCGACCGGGTGCGGGGCGTCGCCCTGGTGAGCACGTCCGTCGGTGAGTTGCGGGACCTGGACCTGGGGCTACCGCGCCCACTGTCGACAGCGCTCCGACTGGTCGGCGGGCGGGCGGTCGCCGGCCTTGGCCGCGTGGAGAGGCTGGCCGAGCGGACGGCCGGCCTGCCGGCGCCGATGTGGCTGGCCCTACGGCACCTCAACTTCGGACCGGACGCCCCCGCGCGCCTGGTCGATGAGATGGCGCGCACGGTCCAAGGGACGTCCGTGGGCACGATCTGCGCCTTCTACGCCGGCCTTCTGGCGCACGACGGAACACCCGGGCTGGCGGCGCTTCGCAGCGTGCCCACCGTCGTCCTCGTCGGCGAGCACGATCGGCTGACGCCGGTCTCGCACGCCCGCAGCCTCGCCGCGGCCTTGCCCGACAGCCGCCTCGTCGTGGTGCCCGGAGCCGGTCACATGCTGATCCAGGAGCGACCGGAGGCCGTGAGTCGCGAGCTGCGCACTCTGTTCCCGCCTACCGGCACCGACGGAGCGCCACGTCATCGCGCGGCCCGGAAGGCGACGAGGCACCGGGTAGCGACGACAGGTCGTGACCCAGGACACATCGTCCTGTAGTGTGACACTTTTCCATGTGACGCCCCCCGGTGACGAGATGAAGGGCCCTGATGTCTGTCCTCCTCGGTGTGTCCCGGCCCTTGGCGGCAGCAGGTGGCCTGTTCGGCTTCTTCGTCGACGTGGCCCGGGCCGCCGGGCGACCGCCGTTCGCCTTCCGGGAGTACGTCGAGCAGACGGCCTTCGTCGCGAAGGTGACGACACTGCCCACCGCCTTGATCGCCATCCCGTTCGGCGCGGTCATCGCCCTGCAGCTGGGCAGTCTCACCCGTCAGCTGGGTGCGCAGTCCTTCACCGGAGCCGCGTCCGCGCTGGCGATCATCCGCGAGGCCTCGCCGATCGCCACGGCGCTCCTGATCGCCGGTGCCGCCGGCACGGCGATCTGCGCTGATCTCGGCGCCCGCCGCGTGCGTGACGAGATCGACGCGATGGAGGTCCTCGGCATCGACCCGGTCCAGCGCCTCGTCGTGCCCAGGGTGCTCGCCGCCATCACGGTGGCGCTGCTGCTCAACGGCTTCGTCGCTTTCGTCGGCATCGTCGGTGGCTACTTCTTCAGCGTGGTCCTGCAGGGCGGCAGCGCCGGCTCCTACTTCGCCGGGTTCGCCTCGCTCGCCCAGTCCGCCGACCTGTACGTGGGCGCGTTCAAGGCCGGCGTCTTCGGGCTCCTGGCCGGAGTCGTCGCCTCGTACAAGGGGCTGACCGCCAAGGGCGGACCGCAAGGGGTGGGCGACGCGGTGAATGCCAGCGTGGTCCTCACCTTCCTGCTGCTGTTCGCCTGCAACTTCCTCATCACGGCCGTCTACATCGAGCTCGTCCCGCCGAGAGGCAGCTGACGTGGCCACCGCTGTCGTCCCCGGCGGCCGCAAGACGGCTCTCCTGGTCACGCGACGGGCGCGCGATGTCCGCTTCTGGCTGTCCGACCTCGGCCGCCAGCTGGCCTTCTACGCGACCGCGCTGGCCTGGATGCCGCGCGCCCTGCTGCACTACCCGGGCGAGACGGTCCGCCTGATCGGCGACGTGGCGCTGGGACGCGGAGCGCTCGCGACGTTCGGCGGCAGCATCGGCGTCGTGGTGGCGATGAGCTTCTTCACCGGCATCGAGGTGGGGCTGCAGGGCTACGAGGGTCTGGACCAGATCGGCGCCTCCGCCCTGACCGGGTTCATCTCCGCCTACTTCAACACCCGCGAGATCTCCCCGCTCGTCGCAGGAGTGGCGCTGTCCGCGACGGTGGGCTGCGGATTCACCGCGCAACTCGGGGCGATGCGCATCTCGGAGGAGATCGATGCCTTGGAGGTGATGGCGATTCGGCCGGTCCCCTTCCTGGTCGCGTCAAGGGTGCTGGCCGGGCTCGTGGCCGTGGTGCCGCTGTACTTCGCCGGGCTGCTCTCGTCCTACCTCAGCACCCGCGCCATCGTCACTACCGTCTTCGGCCAGTCGACAGGGACCTATGACCACTACTTCCACCTGTTCCTGCCGCCCGGCGACATCTTCTGGTCGGTGGGAAAGGTCGTCGTGTTCGCCACGATGGTGATCCTCGTGCACTGCTGGTACGGCTACACCGCTTCGGGTGGTCCCGCCGGCGTGGGCGTGGCCGTCGGCCGGGCTGTCCGGATGGCCATCGTGCTCGTCGTCGTCGTCGACTTCCTGCTGAGCATGGCCATCTGGGGCTCCACCACGACTGTGCGGCTCGCCGGATGACCGAGTCGGCGTTGAGGCGCAGCCTGTACCCCGCGCTGGGCGTGGTGGTGCTGGCCGGCGCCGCCGGGTCGGTGTGGACCACCGCGGCCATCTACGACAAGCGCTTCAGCGACGCCGTGCCGGTGACGGTGCTGGTGGACCGGGTCGGGGAGCAGCTCGATGTGCCGGCCGACGTCAAGGTGCGCGGCGTCCGCGTCGGCGAGGTGCGCCGCATCGATCCCACGGGCTCCGGGCAGGTGGCCCTGAAGGTGGCGATCGACAAGGACAGCCTGGACCTCGTCCCGGCCGGCGTCACCGCACGGATGCTGCCCAAGACGCTGTTCGGCGAGAAGTTCGTCGACCTCGTCCCCCCGGCGGCTGCTTCGGGCGGATCGCTGCAGCGGGACGACGTGATCGTCCAGGACCTGTCCGCGCAGGCGGTGGAGCTGCAGGAGGTGTTCGACGACCTGGCCCCGCTGCTGCGCGCGGTGCAGCCGGCTCAGCTCAACGCCACGCTGTCCAGCGTGGCCTCGGCCCTGTCCGGCCGGGGCGACCAGCTCGGCGAGACGATCCAGGCGCTGGGGGCCTACACCGGCGAGCTGAACGCCAGCCTGCCTGACCTGGAGGCCGATGTCCGCTTGTTGGCCGACGTGACCGACCGCTACGGCCAGGCGGCCCCCGCCCTGCTGGACGTCGCCCGGAACACGACCGTCACCGCGCGCACGCTCGAGGAGCAGCAGGCCGTGCTCGCCGCCGTGCTGCGCGACACCTACGGCCTGTCGGAGCGCACGCGGTCGCTGCTCGCCGACAACGAGGAGCGACTGGTCGACCTCAGTGCCACCCTGCGTCCCACGCTCGAGCTGCTCG
Organism: Mycobacteriales bacterium; assembly: GCA_030697205.1. Taxonomy (NCBI): domain Bacteria; kingdom Bacillati; phylum Actinomycetota; class Actinomycetes; order Mycobacteriales; species Mycobacteriales bacterium. The sequence goes on along the minus strand of JAUYQP010000046.1, from coordinate 112,539 downwards.
CGGAGTTCGCTCCGGAATACGACTGCGTGTTCAACGGGGCGAAGGTGGCCATCAAGCGCATCTACGACGTCTTCGGCGGTGACGACGGACCCTTCAAGATCAAGGGCCGGCTGCGCATCGGCCAGACCCGCGGGGTCTACGAGCGGGGCTTCGAGCCGAACGGGGATAAGCAGCGCAAGCTCGTGGACGACCTGAAGGACTTCGGCCCCTCCTGCCCGGTGATCAACACCGCACCGGTCGGTGGGACGCCCAACGCCGACGTGCCGGCCCCGGCGAAGGAGCTCATCGGGCGCTACCGCGGGCCGATAGGCGCTCCGCTGCCCGGGCTGGACACCGGCGCGCCGCCGCCCGGGATGCCGCCGCCGCCTGGCACGCCACTGCCCCGCGTCCAGCTACCGATTCCCGTGCTGGGCGACCCGACCGGGTCCTCCGCGGAGCGGGAGGCCGTCGAGCAGGCGGCGGCCGCCGCCCTCGGCCGGGTCACCGCGCCGGTGAACCCGGTGGTCGACCTGCTGCTCGGACCGATGCTGCGCGGCATGACCGTGGAGGAGAACCGATGATCTCGCTGCGCCGGCCGCCACGGTCGGCCATCGGCATGGCGCTGTTCCTCGCCATGACCTTGGGCACGACGGGCGTGCTGTTCTCGACGATCGCCGGACGCTCGGTGGGTGACGTCAGCACTTACACCGCCGTGTTCAGCGACGCCACCCGCCTGCTGCCCGGCGACGACGTGCGCATCGCCGGTGTGCGGGTGGGACGCGTCCGGGAGGTCGAGCTCGCGCGCGACCACACCGCGCGGGTGACGTTCGCGGTGCGCCGGTCGGTGGCGCTGCCGGCGTCGACCCGGGCCGTCATCCGCTACCGCGACCTGGTCGGTGCGCGCTATCTCGGCCTTGGCAGCAGCGCCAGCGTGCAGGAGCCGGGCGTGCTGCGCCCCGGCGCCACCATCCCCCTGTCGCGGACCACCCCGGCGCTGGACCTGACGGTCCTGCTCGACGGGTTCCAGCCGCTGTTCTCTGCGCTGGAACCGGCGCAGGTCAACGCCCTGGCCGGCAACCTGGTGCGCACGCTGCAGGGCGAGGGCGGGACACTGGCCTCGCTGCTGGCGACGACGGCGAGCCTGACGACGACACTGGCCGACCGGGACCTGGTGATCGGCCGGGTCGTGGACAACCTCGGCGCGGTCCTCGCCACCGTCGACGACCGGGACGCCCAGCTGCGCGAGCTGGTGGACCAGCTGGCCCGACTCGCGGCCGGGTTGGCCGGCGACCGGCAAGCGATCGGGGACGCGCTCGAGGGCATCACGGCCCTGTCCACCTCGACCGCCGGGCTGCTCGAGCAGGCCCGCCCGCCCTTGACCCGCGACATCGCGTCGCTGCGCATCGCCGCGGAGGAGTTCGAGAAGTCGCAGGGCGACCTGCAGAACCTCATGGACACCCTGCCGGTCAAGCTGAACGCCTTCACGCGGGCCGGCAGCTACGGGGCCTACCTGAACTTCTTCGTCTGCGACCTGGACATCACCCTGACGCTGCCCGGCCTTCCCCCGGTGACCGCGCCCGGTCTCAACAACAACGAGGAGCTCTGTCAAGATTGAGACGACGCAACCCGGTGCTCGCCGGCATCGTGGGGCTGTCGGCCGTCCTTGCGATGATCGCGGCCGGGCTGTCCACCGGCGCCCTGCGGGAGGCCTTCGGAGCGACGAGCTACGACGTGGAGTTCGCCCATGCGGCGGGGCTGAAGGAGGGTGACCCGGTCCGGGTGACCGGCATCAAGGTCGGCCGCGTCACCGACATCGCGTTGCAGGGTGCGGTCGTCCGCGTCGGGCTCAGCGTCGACGACGACCTCGAGCTCGGGGAGGCGACCAGCGCCGCGCTGAAGGTCGAGACCCTGCTCGGGACGGAGTTCGTGTCGCTGGACAGCCAGGGCAGCGGCCGACTGCGCGCAGGCGCGGTCATCCCCCTCGAGCGGACGCGGACGCCGTTCGCGCTGCCGGAGGTCCTCGGCGGGCTTACCGACCGCATCGACGCCATCGACACCGAGTCGCTGGCGCAGGCCTTCCGCGTCGTGGCGGGCACCCTGGACGAGGCCGGGCCGGAGGTCGCCGCGGCCGTGGACGGTCTGTCCCGGCTCTCGGTGACCGTGTCGAGCCGCGACGCGCAGCTGCGCGAGCTGCTCGCCCGCTCCCGGGGTGTGAGCGCAGTGCTGGCCGACCGGTCCGAGCAGATCGTGACGCTCGTCGAGGACGCCGCGGCCTTCCTGCAGGTGCTGGAGGCGCGCCGGGCGGCCATCGAGGCGCTGCTCGACGGCACCCAGCGGCTGGCCGCCGAGATCACTGCCACCACGCGGGCGACGCGCAAGGACCTGGGGCCGGCGCTGCAGGCGCTGACGACCACGGTGGACACGCTGCGCAAGAACAAGGGCGATCTGGAGGAGAGCATCCAGCTCTACGCGCCGCTGCTGCGCTACTACACCACCGTCCTCGGGCACGGCCGCTGGTTCGACGCCGCGCTGTTCGGCCTGACCCCCAAGGTCCTGCCGGGCACGCCGCCCACGACCCCCGTGGCTCCCCGATGAGCGCCCTGGCGCGGCGGGCACGACCTGCCCTGCTGATCGGCACGGGCATCCTTGGCCTCGTCGCAGCGGCCGTGGTGGGAGTCCGAGTCCTCGGCCCCGAGCCGACGTCGACCTTCACCGCCGAGCTCAGCGGCTCGGTCGGGCTCTACGCCGGGTCGGACGTCCGGGTGCTCGGCGTCAAGGTTGGCGAGGTGACCGACGTGCAGCCGGACGGTCGCACCGTGCGGGCGCGCTTCTCGGTCCCCGCCGACCTGCGCGTCGGCGCCTCGGCCCGGGCGCTGGTCGTCGCCCCCACGCTGGTCAGCGACCGGCACCTGGAGCTCACGCCGCCCTACGAGGGCGGTGCGCAGCTGCCCCCCGGCAGCACCATCCCGCTCGACCGCACCGCCGTCCCGGTCGAGATCGACCAGGTGCTTGCGGCCGTCAAGACGCTGTCCACCAGCCTCGGCCCGGAGGGCGCCAACCGTGACGGCGCCCTGGACCAGCTGGTCCGGTCCGGCGCCGACGCGCTGGACGGCAACGGGCAGCGGCTCAACACCGCGGTCACCGAGCTCAGCCGGGCCCTGGCCACCGCCGACGAGGGGGGGCAGGACCTGGCCGGCACGCTGACCAACCTCGCTGTCTTCAGCGAGGCCCTGGCCGGCGCCGACGAGCCGGTCCGCGAGCTGAACACCACTCTGGCTGCGGTCGCGGAGAGCCTGGCCGCGCAGCGACAGGCGCTGACCGGGACGGTGACCGGTCTGGCGACCGCCATGACGGAGGTCCGCTCACTGGTCGACGCCGCCGGCCCGGGCCTCACCGAGAACGTCGCGGGCTTGCTGGACGTGTCGCGGACGGTGCTGAAGCAGGAGCAGGCGCTGCGCGAGACCCTGAACCTGGCCCCGGTGACCTTGCAGAACTTCATCGGGACCTTCGATCCGCAGACCTCGACGTTGCAAGCCCGGCCCGCCCTGAACGGCACGCTCACCACCGACCCGAGCCTGGTGCTGTGTCAGCTGCTCATGAGCAACAGCCTGGATGACCTCTGCCCGGCCGTGCACGCCGTGGTCGATCCGCTGGAGCCGGTGCTGCAGTCGCTGCCCCAGCCGCTGGGTGAAGGTGTCGAACCCGCCGACCTCTACCCGACGCCGCCCCCCGGGATCCGGCCATGATGCAATGGCGGAGCACCGCGGCGGGTTGCGCGATCCTTGTGCTGTCCGGCTGCTCGAGCGTTCCGAGCCTGCCCGAGTTGGGACTGCCCGGATCATCCGTGGACGGCTACGAGGTCACCGCACAGTTCGCCGACGCGCTGGACCTGGTTCCGCTCTCGGCGGTCAAGCTGGACGGTGTGCGGGTCGGCGTCGTCACCGATGTCCGGTTGGGGGAAGGGATGCTGGCCGAGGCAGTCCTGCAGGTCCAGGAAGGTCTCGTGGTGCCCGCCGACGTTCGGGCACGGATAGCGCAGACGAGCCTGCTCGGGGAGAAGTACGTCGAGATCGTCCGCCCGGTGGAGTCGTCGGCCCCCCCGCTGGCGCAGGGCGGCGTGATCCCGTTGGAGCGCACGAGCGCTGCGGTCGAGGTCGAGGAACTCCTGTCGGCCGCGTCGGCGCTGCTCAACGGCGGCGGACTGGGGCATCTCCAGACCATCTCCCGCGAGCTCAACACGGCGTTGTCGGGGCGCGACGAGCAGGTCAAGGGACTGCTGCGCAACCTCGACGAGCTGCTCGGCGGGATCGAGGCGAACAAGCAGGACATCGTGCGCGCGCTGGACGCGATGGACCGGCTGTCCGGCACGCTGGCCGCCCAGCGCGACACGATCGGGGCCGCCATCGACCAGCTGCCCGCAGGCGTCGCCGCCCTGGCCGACCAGCAGGCCGACCTCACCCGTGCCCTGACCGCACTGTCGGACCTCGGCCGGGTCGCGGACCGGGTCATCGGCAAGACGCAGGAGGACCTGGTGGCGGACCTCGAGCTGCTCGACCCGGTGCTCACCGAGATCGCCAAGGCGGCCCCGTCGTTCTTCGCCACCATCGACACGCTGGCGACCTATCCGTTCGCCCGCAACATCTACGGCGGCATGGCCGGCGACTACGCCCAGCTGTCCGGCGAGCTGGAGATCGACCTCGACAGCCTGGCCGGGGACACCCTGCTGCCCGGGCCCTCCTACGCCGACCCGGACCCGCCGATCGTCTGCGGGGAGTACGGCTCGAACTGCCGTCCGGGTACCAGCACACCCGTGCCCGCAACGGCGGCGCCGGCCGGACCGCGCAGCGCCCCGCAGCTCGGGCGCGACCTGCTCGACGCCCTCGGGCAGGCAAGCCGATGATCACCACCTCGTCCCGGCTGCGCCTCGGCGCCTTCCTGGTCCTGGCCGCAGGGGCCGCCACCGTCGTGGGCAGCCAGTACGTCGGACTGGACCAGCGACTGTGGAACAAGCCGTACATCGTGACGCTGACGATGCCGCACTCCGGCGGCATCTTCGAGAACGCCGAGGTCACCCAGCGCGGTCAGGCCGTCGGGCGGGTGCGCGCCCTGCGGCTGCTGCCGGACGGGATGGCCGTGGACCTGGCCATCGAGAACGGCCGACGAATCCCCGCCGACGTCACCGCTGTCATCAGCAACCGCTCCGCGATCGGCGAGCAGTTCGTCGATCTGCAGCCGGACAGCGCGGAGCCGCCCTTCCTTCAGGACGGATCGGTGATCCCGGCCGAAAGGACCCAGGTCCCCCCACGGCTGGAGGAGGTGCTGCTCGAGGTCCAGCGGCTGACCCGGTCGGTGGACCAGCCCAGCCTGCAGACCCTGGTCTCCGAGCTGGGCACGGCCTTCGGCGGAACCGGACCTGAGCTGCAGGCCATTCTCGACCGGACCCAGAGCCTGACGGCCACGCTCACCGCGGTGCTGCCCGAGACCCGCACGCTGCTCCGCGACGGTCGGACGGTGCTGCAGACGCAGCGGGACACCTCCGACGCGCTGCTCAGCTACAGCGCCGACCTCAAGGCACTCACCGGTACCGTCGCCGGCTCCGACGCAGACGTCCGCCGACTGCTGACCGAGGCCGAGAAGACGCTCCCCGCCGTGGACCAGCTGCTGGCGGACAACGACCAGCAGCTGCCCCTGCTGATGCAGGACCTGGTGACGGTCGGCGACATCGTGCAGGCCAGACTCCCCGGGGTGCGGACCTTCCTGGTCGCCTTCCCGCGGCTGATCCAGAACACCTTCAACGTGGTGCAGGGTGACGGGTACGTCCACTTCAACCTGATCCTGGACTACTCCTCGGGCGTCTGCACCTCCAAGGGCTACGCCGACACCGTGAAGTCTCCGCAGGCCAAGCCGGTCCCCGAGCTCGGCAACCCGGACAAGCGCGCCAACCTCAACGGCTACTGCGCCGAGGAGCCGGGCAGTCGGACGGCGGTTCGCGGCTCGCAGAACGTCGACAAGCTGCCGGGCGACACCTACGACGCGGCGCGTCAGAAGGTGGACAACCCGCGGCGTGGTCGTCCCGGGCCGGACGCCGTGCCCCCGCAGTCGTACGAGAAGGACAGCTCGGCCGCGCCCTCCGCCGGCGCCGGGCCGCGGGCCCAGCCGGCGTCCTACGACGCCGGGACGCGGGTGGTCAGCACGGCCGCCGGACCTGTCGCCGTGATGGGCGGCGACGGTGGGCAGCAGGCCCGCTTCGGCAGCGAGGCGTGGAAGTGGCTGCTGCTCGCGCCGATGCTGCCGGCAGGAGCACCGGCGTGACCGGGGTGGGCCGCCGCACCCGCAGCGGGCTGGCTGTCGTGGCGGTGCTCGCCCTGGTGGCGGGCACCGCTGTCGGCTTGCTGCACCTGCGCCGGGCCGACCACGAGCAGGAGAGCCGGGATGCCGCGCTGTCCGCTGCCCGCCGGGCGGCGACGGCGTTCACCAGCTACGACAAGGCGGACCTCGACGCCAGCTTCGCCGCCGTCCTGACGCTGGCCACACCGCGCTTCCGCGAGCAGTTCACGGAGGCCGGCGAGCAGCTCCGGCCGCTCATCGCGAGCAAGCAGGCCTCGGCCAAGGGCACCGTGCTCGCCGCCGGCATGGAGCGTTGGGAGGACGACGCGGCCCGGGCCAGCGTGCTGGTCGCCGCCGACGCGGTGGTCACCAACGTCGACTTCCCGAAGGGTGCGTCGCAGCGCTTCCGGCTGCGGGTCGAGCTGCGCCGGCTCGACGACCGCTGGCTGGTCGACGCCATCACGCCGGTCGTATGAGCACGCCGACCACCCCCCCCGACGGGGGGGCGCCCGGTGCGGCCGAGGACCTGGTCCCGGAGGCAGCGAGCGATCGGTCGCCGGCCGCCCCCCGGCAGGGTCGTCGTTCCCGCGGACGGCTGCTGCTCGCCCTCGCCGTGGGCCTGGTCCTGCTCGCCGGTGCCGGGATCGTCGGACAGCAGCTGCGCGAGCAGCGCGAGCTGACGGCGGCGCGCGCCGACGCGCTGCAGAAGGCGATCGACGCCGCGCCGGCCGTGCTCGGCTACGACCACAGCCGGCTGGACCAGGACTTCGCCGCGGCGCGCGGGCACCTCACCCTGGCGTTCGCCGCCGAGTACGACGAACTCAGTGAGAAGACCATCCGCCCGACGGCGACGACGTACAAGGCAGTCGTGACGGCCCAGGTGCTGGCCTCGAGCGTGGAGGAGGCGGGTCGTCGCAGCGTGCAGGTCCTGCTGTTCGTCAACCAGACCACCAGCACGACGGAGCTGCCGGCACCGAGGATCGACCAGAGCCGGGTGCGCATGCGGGTGGTCAGGACGGACGGGGGCTGGCGCATCGCCGCCATCGAACCGCTGTGACCGGTACCGGCGGGGCGACCGCGGCGCGGCGTCGGGAACGGTTAGGATGACATCTGTGGTGGAACCCGAGCAGCTGCTGACGGTGGATGCCCTGGCCCTGCAGACGGGCATGACGGTGCGGACCCTGCGGTCGCACGCCTCCCGAGGGCTTCTTCCGCCGCCCACGCTGCGTGGGCGTACCGGCTACTACGGTCCGCACCATGTCGCCCGGCTGAACTTCATCCGCGACATGCAGGAGGCCGGCTTCACGCTCACCAGCATCGAGCGGATCCTGGCCGGCGTCCCGGCCGACGCCGGCGAGGCGATGCTCGGGATCATCCGCGGACTGCTCGCGCCCTGGGGCACCGAGGTGGCGACGGTGCACGCCCAGGATGACCTGGTGGCGCTGTTCGGACCCGACTCCTCGGTGGAGGACCTGCAGGCGCTCATCGACCTCGGCGCCGCCGAGACGACGCCCGACGGCATGGTGCGCGTGCTCAGCCCGGGACTGCTCGCTGCGGGCGCCGAGGCGGTCGCGGCAGGGATCCCGCTACCCGGGGTGCTGTCCACCGGTCGGCTCGTGGCGGACTCCGCGCACGAGGTGGCGGAGTGCTTCGTCGCGCTGTTCCGCGACAGCGTGTGGCGTGAGTTCGTCGCGGACGGGATGCCGGAGACGGACTGGGAGCGGATCACCTCGGTGCACCGCCGACTTCAGCCGTTGGCGATGCAAGCGTTCCTCAGCGCGTTCCAGCGGGCGATGAGCCAGTCGGTCAGCGAAGCACTGGGCCAGGAGCTCGGCGCGGGGGCGCAGGACGCGCTGGACCGGCTGCTCGGCAGGCCGGCCTCCTGACCGACCGTCCCCCGGTCGGTCAGGTCAGCGGGCGGACAGCTTGCGGACGTACCGCATCTGCACCCTGCCCACGGCCCCCACCACCGACGGGCTCAGCCGCGAGCCGCGCCAGGCCACCCGGGCGCTGCGGGGAGCGACGACGAGCGCCTTGTTGCGGTCCATCCCGCGCACGATGTCGGCGGCCAGCATGTCGACGTCGTAGATGTAGCGCTTCATCTTGTCGGCCATCTCCCGGCTGCGGCTGGCCAGGGCCGGCTTGGGCAGGTCGTCAGGACCGGCCTTGTCCAGGATGGGCGTGTCGGTGAAACCCGGGCAGATGGCCGTGACCTTGATGCCCTTGACGGCGGCCTCCGGGCGCAGGGACAGCGACAGCCCGACGACGGCGTGCTTGGTCATCGCGTACGGCGCCAGCAGCGGCGGGGCGACCAGACCGGCCAGCGAGGCGGTGTTCACGATGTGCCCCTGGCCCTGGCGGACCATCACCGGGTACGCGGCGACCACACCGTGCACCACGCCGCGGAGGTTGACGTCGATGGCTCGGTCCCAATGCGCCAGCGACAGCTCGTGCATCTCGCCGCCGACGCCGATGCCGGCGTTGTTCACCATGACGTCCAGCCGACCCTCGCGCGCGACGACGTCGTCGACCAGGGACTGGACCGCCGCGGCGTCCCGGACGTCGACTGCTGCCGACCAGGCCCGGCCCGGCCCCAGCTCGCCCAGCAGCTTGGCCTGCAGGTCCGCACCCTCGCTGTCGATGTCGGCGACGATCACGGTGTCGCCCCTGCGCACCAGCGCGCGTCCGAGTGCGGCTCCGATCCCGGACGCTCCTCCGGTGATGACGACCGTGCGGTTCATGGGCTCTCCTGGGTGAGGGGTGCGGGTCCGACGGCCGGGACGGCAGCGGGGGTCTGAGGGTCGGACGGCAGCAGCACGTCCGCGAGAAGCGGGTCGGTGAGCAGGGACCAGTCGGGGGCCAGCAGCCGTACGTACCGCTCGAAGTACAGCAGCTGCTTGCCGACCAGGACGAGGTCACGAGGAGCCGCAGCGCCGTGCCGGGCGCCGACCCGAAGGACACTGATCAGCAGCTGCCCGTACGACGGACACGGCTCCGCCAGTTGCGGTGCGATCGTGCTGGCCAGATCCGCGGCGATGGCCTCGAAGGGCAGCGCGGTGTCGCCGGTGAGCTCACCGAGCAGGCGTGCGGCGCTGTCGTAGTCGGACCTGAAGAGCAGGGCGGGCAGCGTGTCGCGCAGTCCCGCGCGTGCGGCGGACGACAGCTGCCCTACTGCGCCGAAGTCCAGGAAGACGACGTCGCCGTCAACGTCCACCATGAGGTTGCCGGCGTGCACGTCGGCGTGGAAGAAGCCCGATCGCAGCAGCTCGCGCAGCCAGGCGCCGACGCCGCGGCGCAGCAGCTCCACGACGTCGTGGGTGTCGGCCAGCCGGAGGTCGTCGACGACGGTGCCCCGGATGCGCTCCATCGTCAGGACCCGGGCGGTGGTCAGCGGCCACTCCACGGCGGGGACCCGCACGCCGCAGGACGCGGCGTCCGCGGACAGCAGTCGGCCGAAGTGCTCCATGCTGCGGGCCTCGCGCATGAAGTTCAGCTCGCCGAGCAGCGTCGCCGCAGCGTCGTCGACCATGCCGGGGGTGTCCGCGAAGCGGGCCAGCGAGGTGCGCGAGAGCAGACGCGCGGCCTGGGTGAGCAGCTGCAGGTCGGCGTCGATGCGGTCACGGATGTCGGGTCGTTGGATCTTGACGACGACGTCGCGGCCGTCTGGCAACGTTGCGGCATGCACCTGCGCGATCGACGCGGCGGCCAGGGGCTCGGGGTCGAAGGACGCGAAGAGCTCTTCGGGCTGGGCGCCGAGCTCGGCGAGCAGGACGGAGCGCACCTGTGTCAACGGGACGGGCGGGGCGTTGTCCAGCAGCCCTCGCAGCTCCTCGGCCAGCACCTGCGGGAACAGACCGGGACTCGAGGCGACGAGCTGGGCGAGCTTGACGTAGGTCGGGCCGAGCTCGGTGAAGGCCTCCCGGAGCTCCGCAGCCGCCCGCGCGGAGACGGTCTGGTCCGGGGCACGCTCGACGAGCAGCCGCAGTCCGTGCCGGCCCAGGATCCTGGCCGTCACGGCTCCCCGAGCCAGTTCCTGGCGCCCCAGCCCGGTCTTGCGACGCAGCTCGGTGAGCTGCGGCTCGCCGGATCCGACCGGCACGATGCCCACCGTCACGACGCCAGGCTGGCGAGGTCCCGGTCGGCCCGACGCGCGAGGTACGCCGACCGGTCGAGCCGGCGGGTGGCCTGCCGGAGCTGGAAGCTGAAACCCGGCCAGAGCGTGGTGTTGCGACCGGTCTCGTCCAGGTACCAGGACCCGCAGCCGCCGCTGGTCCACACGGTCCCCTGCATCCGTCGCTGAACGTCCTCGTTGAAGGCGTCCTGCGCATCCTGGGTCACGTCGAGGGAGGAGAGCCCTTCCTGAGCCATGACCCTGAGGGCGTCGAGGATCATCGCCACCTGCGACTCGATGTAGAAGATCACCGAGGTGTGGCCGGGGCCGGTGTTCGGCCCGACCAGCAGGAACAGGTTGGGGAAGCCGGCCACGCTGGTGCCCAGGTAGGCCTGCGGGCTGCCCTTCCACCGCTCGGCCAAGGTCTCGCCGTGCACGCCGCGGACCCGCTCGGCGATGGCGGTGTCGGTGACGTGGAAGCCGGTACCGAAGATGATCGTGTCGACGTCGCGTGCCTGACCGTCCGCCGTGACGACCCCGGTCGGCGTGACCCGGGCGACGCGGTCGGTGAGGACCTCGACGTTGGGCTGGGTGAGTGCCGGGTAGTAGCCGTTGGCGATCAGGATGCGCTTGCAGCCGATCTGGTAGTCCGGCGTGAGCTTGGCCCGCAGCTCGGGATCCTTGACCTTCCACCGCAGGTGCGCCCGGGCGATCTTCTCGACGCCCTTCATGAGCTCCGGCTTGTGGACCAGGCCGGGGAGCATGGCCTCCTGGCGCCAGTACACGCCGGTCCGGACGGCCTTCTGCAGCAGGGGCAGGGCGGAGTAGAGGCGCTGCTGGACGCGCGGGATCGGCCGGTCCGGCCGGGGCAGGATCCAGGGTGGTGTCCGCTGGAACAGGTGCACCTGCGCCGCGGCCCGCTGGACGTGCGGCAGGAACTGCACGGCGGAGGCACCGGTACCGATGACAGCCACCCGCTCGCCGGTGAGGTCGTGGTCGTGGTTCCACGTGGCGCTGTGGAAGCTGGTGCCGGCGAAGGTGTCCAAGCCGGGCAGGTCCGGGTAGGCAGGCTCGCTCAGCGGCCCGGCACCCGAGACGAGAACCGAGGCCTGCACCGTGCCAGCGGGGGTCACGATCTCCCACCGCTGCTGCTCGTCGAGCCAGGTCGCCTCGGTCACCTCGGCGTGGAAGACGATGTGGGGGAAGACGCCGAACTCGTGCGCTGTCCGCCGGATGTAGTCGTGGATCTCGGCTTGCGGCGAGAAGGCCCGGCTCCAGTTCGGGTTCGGGGCGAAGGAGAAGGAGTACAGGTTCGACGGGACGTCGCAGGCGCACCCCGGGTAGGTGTTGTCACGCCAGGTGCCTCCCACGTCGCCCGCGCGCTCCAGGACGACGAAGTCGTGCTCGCCGGCCTGCTTGAGCCGCACGGCCAAGGCGATCCCGGCGAAGCCGCTGCCGATGATGGCGACGCGGACCTGCGCAGGCAGGGCTGAACGGACGGGTTCCGACACGAGCGCTCCTCAGGGCAGATGCTGTTCCCGACAGTGAACCACGTATCACCGCTTTATGTCACGTCAAAAGACGATGCGCCTCTTCTCCTGAACCGCTCGCCCCGCTGACCCCGGGCAGATCGCCGGTGGAAGGCGAAGCCGGTGTGAGCCAGCGCGGCGGGAGACGCAGACAGCTTGGCGACGAGGCCGCCCGCGAAGATGACGCCCGTAGCGCGGATGACAGACCTCGCGGGCGATGCCGGCGGTGGTCCGCCGAGGGACGTCCTCCGGATCCGGGAGATCAGCAGGATGGTGTCGTCGACCCCGGCGGCCACAAGCAGCACGAACTCCAGCACGGGGACGGTCCAGTCGACCTGCTCCCCGAGCAGGCCCTGCCGTGCCAGGACCGTCAGCCCGATCGCGACGCCGCAGGAGAGCAGGGCGCCGCCCAAGAGGTAGAGCGGCCGCCATGATGACCAGCGCTTCGGCGGCCCGAGGGCTGCGCAGCAGCCCACCGGCAGATTGGTTGCCCGGCCGTGCGGCGAACCAGCGCCGTGGCCAGGGCCAGTGAGCTGACCGGATCCTCACATCGGCCACATGCTCTTCGCCTGCCCGGATTTGGTTGGCGAGATCCCCGTGCCAGGCCCGGTCAGCAGGAGTGACGACCCTCCAGAACGACGGGCAGTGGCCGCTCGACCAGGCAGGTGCAGCGCCTCGCGCCGACACGCTCGACCCGTCGCCTGATCGCCATGGGTGCGTATGTAACGCTTGCAGATGTGACGTTGATCGCCGTACGATACCGCCGTCAGCCGTGCAGCCGTCGTGTGGATGGGCGCGACATGCGTCACCCCGACACGGACAACCGGAGCCGTGGGCGGCGCATGCGCAGGCCGCGGACGGCTGCTGGCCGCATCCGCCTGTGGCCTGCTCCGGTTCTCCCCGCCCGCGCACCCGCACCTCCCCAAGGACCTCCAGGAGCACAATGAGCAAGAAGCTCAGCAGTACGACCTTGCTGCCCACCGACGCCGCTGCTGCCTACGACGTACGAACGTCCGCGGACTGGGTCGCCGAGAAGTCGTCCCAACTGCAGGACGGAAGCTTGCTGGAGCACCGCGCGCCCCTCGACGGCGGCGGGGTCGAGCTGGTGCTGCTGCGCGACATCCCCGCGGACGTGCCGAGCCTGTTCCGTCGTTTCGTGCCAGCCGACGGCCGAGCGAATCAGCGGGAGTGCTGGACACCGGACGGCGACGGCGGCTTCCTCGTGGTGTGGTCGCTCGGCTTCGACGGCGCCCCCGGGTCGGTGTCCGGCCGAGGGCGGCTGGTTCCCGCAGCCGAGGGCAGTGAGCTGCGGCTCGACGGTGAAGCACAGGTGGGCGTGCCCCTGATCGGAGGGAAGGCCGAAGCCTTCCTCGCGCCGCTGGTGGAGCGCATCATGCAGCAGGAGGGGGCTCTACTCGCCAGCTTGCTCGCCGAACGCAGCTGACCTGCCCACGCGCTCAACCGCCCGAGCCCTTCGCGGGTCCGCTGCGCTAGTCGGCGGACGCCCTCAGCTCTCCGGGGCTGTGCGAGGACGCGTCGGGGGTGGAGGGCCGGTCTTGCGGTCCAGGTTCGCGACGTGCTGCTCGACTCGGACCAGCGTTGCCGCCAACGTCTCGAAGAAGGCCGGGAGGTCCTGCAGGACGACGGTCGAGTCGTTCAGCCGCTCCAAGGCGGCCGGGAGCGGTCCGGCGGTGTCGGCCAGCTGTTGCACCGGCTGCTGGAGCTCCTGCAGTGCCGCCAGATCCGATCCCAGGCTGTCCAGCCGCCTCTGCAGGCCGGCGAGGTCGTCGCCGAGGGCGGCGAGCTGAGCTGCGCTGTCGGTCAGCGGGGCGATACCGGTGCGCAGCCGCTCGACGTCGCCGCGGAGCCGCCCGGCGAGGTCGTTGAGCTCGGCGAGCTGCGGGGACAGAGCCGTGAGGTCCTCGGTCACGGCGACCACGGGCGGCACGACGCGCTGGACGTTGCCGTCGATGCGCTCCACCTGCTCCAACGTCTGCGGAGCCTGCTCGACCAGTCGCACCGCGTCGGGCAGGGCGGCGCCGGCGCGAGCCAGCCGCGGGACGTAGGGCAGCAGGAGCGCCAGTCCGACCAGCACGAGCAGCAGCACGGCCGCGACGAGAGCGAGCAGGGCACGGGGGGCCCAGGTGGGAAGCGATGGACGCGAGGTCGAGGCGGTGCTCATGCGGCGGCGAACGCCAGGGCGTCGTTCCACGTGGTCCCTCGGCCGATCATCGCCCGGTACTTCATGATCTTGCCGGGGAGGTTGAGGGAGAGCGCGCCGACCAGGACGTCACCGCGGCGGTACAGCGCGACCCACTTCTCGCCGTCGACGTCGCCGACCACGCGCACCTCATCCGCGGCGGCGATGCCGACCATCTGGAGCTTGTCGGTGTACCAGTCGGACCAGAAGTACGGCACCGTGCTGTACGGCGTGGCGCCGCCCGGGTCCAGCGCGTTGCGCGCGGCGGCGGCGCCCTGCTCGGCGGCCGAGGTCCAGTGCTCCAGCCGCATGCCCTGGTGGAACTGCGGGTTGGTCCAGCGCGCAATGTCCCCGGCCGCGTAGACGCCGTCGGCCGCGCGCAGCGTCGCGTCGCACACGATCCCGTCGTCGAGCTCGAGCCCGGAGTCCTGCAGCCACCCGGTCGTCGGGTCCGCGCCGATCCCCACGACGACGAGGTCCGCTGCCAGCACCTGTCCGTCGGACAGCACGACCCGCTCGACGTGGCCATCACCTTCCAGCGCGGCAACCGCGACGCCGCAGCGCAGCTCGGTGCCGTGCCGGGCGTGCAGGGCCGCGCAGGCCGGTGCCATCTGCTCGCCGACGGCGCGCACCAGCGGCATCGGGGCGGCTTCCAGGAGGGTGACCGCCAGGTCGCGCTTGCGGGCGGCCGAGGCGACCTCGGAGCCGATGAACCCGCCGCCGACCACGACGGTGCGGCAGCCGGCGTCCATCGCGGATCGGATGGCCCGGGCGTCGTCGACGGTGCGCAGCGTGTGCACGCCGGGAAGCCACTCGCCAGGGAGCTGCCGCGCCTGCGCCCCAGTCGCGATCACGAGCTGGGCGTACGGCAGCCGCTCGTCGTCGGCGAGCACGACCTCGCACGCCGACGTGTCGAGTGACGTCGCCGCTGTGCCGAGGCGCAGCTCGACGCCGAGCTCCCGCAGCTGCTCTTGCGTCCGGTGGTGCGGCACCGGCGGCGGGTCGCCCGGGTCCAGGAACGCCTTGGACAGTGGCGGCCGGTCGTATGGCAGGTGCAGCTCGGCGCCGACCAGCACGAGCCGGCCGGGATACCCGGCCTTGCGGGCAGCCTCTACCGCGCGGAGGCCGGCCAGTGACGCGCCGACAACGACGAACGCAGGCTGCTCGGTCACCGGGCGGTCAGCCCTCGAGGCTGAGGGCGCTGGTCGGGCAGGCCGCGACGGCCTCCTCCATCAGTGCCCGCTGGTCCTCGGGTGGGGCCGCGTTCAACACGGTGAGCGCGCCGTCGTCGCCGACCTCGAAGAACTCCGGGGCAACGGACTCGCACATCCCCAGAGAGGAGCACTTGCTCTCGTCCAGCACGATCTTCATGACAGGTCCTCTCGCAGGAAGGGTCAGCAGACGGGTCAGGCTGTCGGGGTGAAGCGCACCGGCAGGTGGTTCACGCCGTGGAAGAAGGTGCTGTAGGTGTAAGAGGGCTCGCCGGACACCTCGATGTCGGGCAGCCGGGTGAGCAGCTCACGCCAGATCGCCCGCAGCTGGGTCCGGGCGAGCTGGTTGCCCAGGCAGTGGTGGATGCCTCCGCCGCCGAACGACACGTGCGGGTTCGGGCTGCGCGAGAGGTCAAAGCTCTCCGGAGAGTCGAACACCTCGGTGTCCCAGTTGGCGGAGGCGTAGAACATCACGACCTTGTCGCCCTGGGTGATCTGCTGGCCGTTCAGCTCGCAGTCGCGCGCGGCGGTGCGTCGAAAGGTCATGATCGGCGTAGCCCAGCGGACCATCTCCTCGACCGCTCCGGGCAGCCGCCCGTCGAGGTCCTCCATCAACCACGCCCGCTGGTCCGGGAAGTCGGTCAGGGCCTTCATCGCGTGACTGGTGCTCTGCCGCGTGGTGTCGTTTCCTGCGATCGTCAGCAGCCCGAAGAAGGAGATGATCTCGTCGTCGGTGAGCCGCTCGCCGTCGACCTCAGCCTGGACGAGGCTGGTCAGCAGGTCGTTGCCCGGGTTGGCGCGTCGGTGCTCGATGTGCTTGCCGGCCAGCTCGCGCAGGTAGAGCGTCGCCTCGAACAACCGGGTGAGCGGGTCCAGGTCCCCCATGAGCTCTGGGTCGTTCCAGCCGCCGGCGAACTGCGACTCATGGGACATCTTGGCGCGGTCGACCTCGTCGTCGATGCCGAGCATGTCGCAGATGTTGTGCAGGGGGACCAGCGCGGCGCAGTCCGTGACGAAGTCCGCCTCGCGCTTGACCGACAGGTCGTCGACGATCCGGCGGGCGTTCGCGGCGATCTGCTCGTTGATCCGCGCGATCTGCTTGGGCGTGAACGCCGAGCTGAGCAGCCGCCTGATCTTGGTGTGCCGAGGCGGGTCCATCGCGATGAACCCCTGGCCGGCGTCCAGCAGCTCCTGCGGCATCGACTCCATCACGATGCCCTCGCCCGACAGGAAGTCCTCGTGCCGCTTGGTGACCTCGACCAGGTCGGCATGCCGGGTGACCGCCCAGAACCCCCGGTCCTCCGGGTCCTCCATCAGCATGTCCTCGACCGGCGGGTGCCAGCTGACAGGGGCCTCGGCCCGCAGCACGGCATACGTCTGCTCCCGCTCGGTCGCGGTCTGCATCCAGAACGCCTTCGAGGAGATGTCACGCGGGTCGTACGGTCGGCTCGTGCGCGGGTGTTCGACGGCGGTCATCAGGACTCCAGGCAGCGACGGGCGGGTGGGACACCACCTTGACACACAAGCCTCTAATGTCAACACGCGTACAGTTAGTGAGCCGATGTCACCCCCGTTGGCATCTTGCTCACACCAGTTGACGAGCGCTGCGCATGTGACCACGTTGTCAAAATTGTGACAACCGGGCCACACTGGGGTCGTGACCGTCGAACCCCTTCGACTGACCTTCCGCCGACAGGTGCGTGAGCAAGCGCTGGGTGCGGCGCACGGTCTGACCGTCGACAAGGGCTGGTCGCAGGTCCGGATGGGCGAGGTCGCCGCGCTGACGGGGGTGTCCCGGCCGACGCTGTACAAGGAGTTCGGGGACAAGCAGGGACTCGGCGAGGCCCTCATCCTGCGGGAGACCGAGCGGTTCCTCACCGGTATCGCGCGGGCGCTCGAGGAGCATCCGACCGACATCGCGGCAGGGATCCTCGCGGCGGTGGAGTACGTGCTGGCCGAGGCCGACGCGAGCCCGCTGCTGCGCGGCATCCTGACGTCGGCGCGAGCCGGTGACAACGAGCTCCTGCCGCTGCTGACCACGCGGTCCGCACCGATCCTGTCGGCCGCGACCGACACGCTCGTCGCCTGGTTCCGCGGCCACTTCCCCGAACTGGACGCCGAGGATCTTGCCGACAGCGCGGACGCCCTGGCGCGCTTGGCGGTCAGTCATCTCGTTCTTCCGGCGGACGACCGCGCCGGGACCGCTCGTCGCCTCACCCGGGTAGCCCTGCGCTGCCTACGTCTCGACCTGCCCTGACCGCCCCGGAGGCGGGCAACCCGGCTCAGCGGCCACCCAACCCGTCCAGCAGGACGGTGACCAAGGCGTCCGTGGCGGCGTCCACCCCGATGCTGCCCCCCGCGATCAGGTGCGACAGCCCCGTCACCGTCACCGCCCCGAAGATCATCAGCGCGGCGGCGTTGACGTCGGCGACCTCGGCGAGCGACCCGTCGAGCGCGCCCTCATGCAGCAGCTGCACCACAGGAGCGTGGTAGGCCGCCCGGATCGCCGCGGCCAGCGCGGGCACCCGTCCGGCCCGGCCGAACTCCCCGGTCAGCGCGCGGCACACCGCCGGCTGCTCGGCCATCACCGCCAGCTGCGCGCGGACGACTCCGACCAGCCTGTCCCGTGCACTGCCCTCGGTGGCCACTGCGATCGCGACCTGGTCGGCGATGTGCCGCAGCGTGTCGTGGAACAGGAAGGCCAGGATGTCCTCCTTGCCGCTGAAGTAGTAGTAGAGCGTCGCCTTCGGCACCCCCGTCGCAGCCGCGATCTCCTCGATCTTCGTGTGCTCGACACCGCGGTCGGCGAACAGCTCCGCAGCAGCCGACAGACGCGCGGCGATCTGGACCGGCACCTCACGCATTGACACCCCTGCCCATGCTGTTCAGACTGTGAGTACAAACCCGTCGACCTAGGTGCGCAGCATGCCAGAGACCGCCCTCCGGTACGACCCCTTCGACCCGACCGTGCAGGACGACCCGTATCCGGTCTACCGGCAGCTGCGCGCGACTCAGCCGGTCTACTGGTGCGCGCCCCGAGACTGCTGGGTGCTGAGCCGTTACGACGACGTCAGCACCGCTCTGCAGGACCCCCACACGTTCTCCTCCGCTCAAGGCATCTTCCCTGCACAGGGGTTCGACCTGGCTGGGGCCTTCCTACCCATGATGATCATGATGGACCCGCCGCGGCACGACCTCCTGCGGCGCGTGGTGGCCAAGGCGTTCACCCCGCGCCGGATCGCCCTGCTCGACACCCCGGTCCAGCAGATGGCAGCCGAGATGGCTGAGCGGCTGGTCGGTGAGGGCGGTGGTGACGTGGTGCGCGAGCTGTCGGGCCCGCTGCCCGCGATGGTCATCGCGGACCTGCTCGGGGTGCCCCGCGAGGACCGCGAACAGTTCAAGGTCTGGTCGACGGCGCTAGTGACGACCGACATCCACGCTGCCGAACCACTGAAGTCGAACCTCGAGGCCGCAGCAGCGCTCTACGAGTACTTCGGCCACTTCCTCACCGAACGCCGAGCGCGTCCGCGCCAGGACCTGATGTCGGCGCTGGTCGCCGCGGAGGTGGAGGGGCGTCACCTGACGGAGGACGAGCTGCTGGGGTTCTGTCTGCTGCTCCTGGTCGCCGGCCACGAGACCACGACGAACCTCATCTCGAACACGATCGCCGTCTTGGCCGAGCGGCCGGAGGTCACCGAACGGCTGGCGAACGACCCCCGCCTCCTGCCCGCCGCCGTGTCCGAGATGCTGCGCTTCGACTCACCCGTGCAGGGGCTGTCCCGAACCCTGACCAGCGACGTCCCGCTGCACGGCGTCGAGATGCATGCCGGCGACACTGTGCTGATGCTGTTCGGGTCCGCTAACCGCGACGACAGCGCTTTTCCCGAGGCCGACCGCTTCGACATCGACCGGATCGTCGACCGGCAGCTCGCCTTCGGCCGCGGCATCCACTTCTGCCTCGGTGCCGCGCTCGCCCAGCTCGAGACCCGCGCCGTGTTCGACGAGCTCCTACGCCGGACCCCCTCCTGGCAGCTCGACGCGGCAGCACCGCCGGTGCGACTGCGCTCCGGACCCATCCGCGGGTACTCGTCACTGACCATCACCACGTGACTGCGGCAGCTTCCGCCGCTGACCCTCAACACCTACCGCAACCGCTCAGAGCAAGTCGCCCTCCGCGTGACGCGGCGACACCGACGTCGCTGATCGGCGCCTGCCGTCGATTGGAAGGTGCCGAACCACAAGAGGGCGAGACAAGTCGGCCTTCAGCCCAGACTGATGACGGCCTGCACGCCGACGTGCCGGCGAGCAACACCAGCAGGACGCCCGACGCCGTGGGCTAGCTCTCGCGGGGGAGCCGGTCGGCGACCTGCTTGCCGGCGAGGCTGCGCCGAAAGCGGTGATGGTGAGCGGCCCGAGCCCGTCCTCACTCGGACCAACCGCTTGCGGACACCGACGGCCTCATGCACCGGTCGCCTCCCGCCGCCAGACCTCGAGGATGTCCGGGCGTAGCGCGCCGCGATCTACTCGTGGGCGGTGCCCGCCAGCGATCTGGACGGCGAACTCCTTGAGCCTGGTCGCACCGCCGGCGGGCCAGCCGTTCGCCAGCGCCCACGCGTACAACTCGTCCGGCTCGGCCTGGTGCCCGGCATCGTGCAGGGTGAGTAGGACGTTGACCGCGTCGCGGCGGTCCATCGCGCCGGCGAGGTTGTTGGCGTGGTTCACCAGCACGGTCAACGTCTTCATGCCTTCGACGACCACCGGGTCCGCAATCGTGGGCGGTGGATCAGCCGGCGCGCCGGGTGACAACCGCTCGGGCTGATGAGCTGAGGCCCATGCCGCGGTGTCGGTCGGCGCCCATGACAGCACGCACAGGGCGCTGGTCCGTCGGTCACCGTCGATGTCGGCCAGGTGCTTCTGGGTCGGCCATGCCGCGAGAACGGGACCGCCGCCCCAGCGGGCGTTGCTCAACGTCTTCCACGTTGCCACGGTGACGCGCTTCGACATACTGACGAGGACCGGCTCATCCTGGAAGTTGCGCTTGCCCGGGGCGTACAGCAGCGGGTGTCCCCCGAGTCGCTGGCTGTGGGCGAGAGTCCACTGCGCGGCCCGCTCGTAGGCCAAGGGATCGTCGGCCTTGTGGGCGACGATTGCCCGCGGCATGTCTCGCACACGCTCGAACATGGCGCCGACGCTACGGCCACCTCCCGACAGAACGGGCCCCCCGAGCGCTGCAGTCCGGGCCGCCGGCCGACGGTGCTGTCCTCGCGGCTCGACGATCAGGCCCGCCTGCGCCTGACAGCGGTTGCCGCGAGCCCCGGCAACCGCGTCGGCAACTCCGCCGGTGAGTCTCGGTCGGTCAAGCGGGAGCGTCCTGTGGACAGTCGGTTGTGCGACTGCGGGCCAGCGGATACCTTCCGCCCACCTCGCCGGATAACGGGAGAAGGTATGGCGAAGCGGGCGTACTACCCAGGCCACGGGTGCCGCGCGGCCCCACGCCTGATCGCCGCGGTAGCGCTGGCCCTCCTGCTGACGGCCTGCTCCGACGCCGACGGCATCGAGACCTCGGTACCGCCCACTGGCACGCCATCGGGCACCGCCATAGCCGACCCGAGCTCGGAGCCGCTGTCCCAGGCTGCGGTCGAACGGGAGGTCACCGATCGGTATGTCAGCTTCCAGCGCATCGTTGCCGAGACGGGTGCGACCTCCGACGCCGACGACCCGCGCCTCGCCGAGTACGCGACGGGGGCCGTTCTCGAGAACCTTCGCGGCAAGTTCGCAGTCCGGCAGCAGGCGGGCACTCGCCTCTACGGCGTGCCGATTCCGCACGTGCAGTCCGTTTCGGTGTCGGGTGACCGAGCGACCCTCCTCGACTGCCTGGACAACTCCGCCACGGGACTCCTGGACAGGACCGGCAAGAAGCTCTCCGTCGGCAGGGAGCGACAGGAGACGACGGCGACCCTCGTACGAGTAGGCGACGCCTGGAAGGTCAGTGAGATCACGACGATTGCCGGCGGCGGGTCGTGCTGATGCGCGGCGGCCGGCGCGCGCTTCTCGCCGCAGTGGTCGCCGCGGTCCTGGGTGCCGGCCCCTCGAATGCCGAGCCCCCGGATCCTCCGGTGGTCGATGACCCGACCGGAACGGTGACGACGATCATCCGCCTCCCCGGGACACCGGGCAAGGCACCGGGAGCCCCGACGAGCTCCGACGACGGCGTCAGCCTCGACCCGTGCAGCTACCGCTACGACCCCTCAGGGATGGTGGCCGAGAACTTCGACTTCTCCCGGCCCGACGCGCCCACGCTGGAGCAGATCGAGGCGGGCGAGATTCGCTGGTACGCCGTGGCCTGCCCGGGCCAGGCGGAGTACCCGATCTTCACGGCGCAGGGACAGCCGGCTCCCGGGCCGCCGCCTCCTTCGCCAGGCCAGCTCGCAGCCAACGCTCGCGAGGTCATGCAGCTGCCCTTCCCGGAGGTGCGGCACAACCCGACGGACGCCGGCCTGGTCAATCTCGACACCTGGCTCTGGTTGGGCGACAGCAGCTGGCAGGTGCAGAGCAACGCACTCAGCCTTCGCGGCACCACCGTGACGGTGGTCGCCAAGCCGACCCGGGTCGAGTGGGTGACCGGAGACGGCATCCGCGTCAGCTGCGCCGGCCAGGGCCGCCCGTACGACGAGAGCGTTCCGGCGGACCAGCAGTCGACGTACTGCAGCCACACCTACCGCCGGTCCTCAGCGGGGCAGCCCAACAGCGCCTATGCCGGCTCCGCGACCTCCTCCTGGGAGATCCGCTGGGTCGGATCAGCGCCCGGCGGCGGTGTCCAGCAAGGCGTACTGCCCCCGTTGGAGCTCACGACCGCCTTCAACCTGCGGGTGCAAGAGGTGCAGGACCTCGTCACCCGATCCCGCTGACGACGCCGCAAGCAGACCGGAAGAGGAAGCCAGCCCATGACCACGACAGCCGGTGTCCCAGCCTCGTCACTGAACGGCAGGCTGAACACGGCCCCAGTGTCGCCTCGAGCGCCGGAACGGCTACCGCGGCCGCCCCGCCGTCGCCGCCCCGGGCTCACCGCACTGGCCGTCATGCTCGTCGTCGGCTGCTCAGCAGTGAGCGCGAGCCTGGTGCTCGCGAGCGGCGACACCACGGCGGTGCTCACCGTCATCAGGGCGGTGCCCGCCGGGCAGACGCTGGCAGCAGCCGATCTGGGCACGGCCGAGATCTCCGGGAGCGGGGTGACCGCGGTTGCCGCCACATCCCGCGACACGGTCGTCGGCTTGACCGCCGCCGTCGACCTCGTGCCCGGCAGCCTGCTCACCGACGGCATGGTCACCCGCGAAGCAGTCCCGGGCCCCGGCCAGGCAGTCGTAGGCCTGTCACTGAAGCCCGGCCTGCTGCCGGAAGCAGAGCTACGGGCCGGCACCACCGTCATGCTCGTCCTGCTCCCTGCACCAACTGGTACGCCGTCACGCGCCGACGTCGAACGCATCGGCAGCGACGTGCTGGTGCCGCGCGCCCGTGTTCTGAGCGAGACCAGCGATTCCACTACCGGCGGCCGACTCGTGTCACTGCTCGTCGAGAAGGCGATCGCGGCTGAGGTGTCCCGCGCCGCAGCCGCCGGGACCGTCTCCCTCGTGGTGATCGGCCCTGGTACATGAGCCTGATCGTCATGGGGGCGGCCAAGGGCGGCCCAGGCGTCACAACGGCCGCAGTCGCGCTCGCGGCGGTATGGCCCCGGTCCGCCATCGTCGCCGAGTGCGACCCGTCGGGCGGCGACCTCGCGCTGCGCCTCAACGCCACCGGCGTTGCGATAGCTCTCCGAGAGGAGGGCCCGAGCCGAGAGACCCTTCAGACCGTGGAAATCCTCGAGCTGGACCTCGAGTTGCTCGTTCTGTTCGGAACGCGTGAGGACCGGTACGACGTCGTTGACACCCATCACCTTGTTGAAGAGGTCCTTGTAGTCGCTCCCCAGCGCATCAAGCCGAGCCGAGGTGAACCTCGTTTCGGCCGCGCACAACTCGTCGGTGACCGTCTGGATGAACTTCTGCCAGCGTTCGTACCTGGCAATCTGTGCCCGCAGCTGCGCGGCCATGTTCGTAGTACGCCAGTAGGCGGAGAGCCCTTCCCGAGCCGTGAATGCGTACTCAATTTGAGTGGTAACGGCAACCAGCGATGGTGGCAGCTCCTTCTCGAGTTCGACGCGACGCGCCTTCAAAGCATCGATACCCTGGCTCAGCCGCCCCGCCAAGACGCCGAGGAGCGTGACCGCCTCTTCAACCGTCTCGGTAGAAAGCGTGCCTCGCTGGGCCCCTTCGGCGACGTTCGCCGAGAGTCTGTCTTCCTCCGCCAGCGCGAGCTCGGGGACTGTTTCGAGCCTCCGCAGACATCCGAGCCAGGCCGCGCTGCTTACGATGTCTCGGATTGCTTGCTCCTGGATTCTCACTGCTTCGAATCGAGTAACCTCCGCCTCAATCTTGGGCAGCAGCGGACTAGAGAACTCTGACTTGCAGAGGACGCATGTGTTTGGCTCGTGCCAGGACTCTGACGCATACAGACGAACCGCTGCCTCATGAATCGCCTGGTAGTCGGCGCCGGGCGTCGCGGTCAGGAGTGACACCTTGGTTTCGATAGCCGCCGAAAGAACCTTGGCTTGGGCGGCGGCATCCTCGACGGTTTCAACGTTAATCGCCACAAGCCTGGAGACAGCCTGCACGACCCTCGCGAACTCATCCCGCTTAGCGCCACCCTCCTCGCTGCGCACGAGTTCGCGGAGTTCCTGGAAGTCGACCTCGGAGAGTTTCCTTGGTTCTATCTTGGCGCGCAGGAGCTCGATGCCAAGGAGCGCTTCACGAATGTCCGCACCCCATTTCGCGACGTCGGAGACGTCTCCGGGTGCGAGGCCCGTCAGGCTTGTATAGGCGCCTGCGAACCGGGCGAAGCTCTCTTTCGCATGGTTCTCGTTTCCCTCAGCCGAAGCACGGAGCGAAGGTAGGTCGAAGTCAGAGTTGATGTTACGAGTGTCACTCAGGCTCTGAATCAACTGCCGTAGCTGGCGAATATCCCGATAAACCGAGTAGTGCTGCGAAGGACCTGCCACGTTCCAGTGGCGTTCGGTTGATGAAGTTCGTGAACCGCTCGTAGTCCAGCAGCGTGAAGTCCTCGTCGAGGCTATTCAGTACCTCTTCGGGGTTTGGCAGTCCTGAGGGACTGGAAACCGTCCGCACCCCAGTGGTACTGCGCAACACCTGGATGACCGCCTTCTGTCCAGCTTCGTCCTCAAGCTCCAACTCGATTGTTGCCGTACTGGTCGAGTGGAAGAGATTCGAGATGTAATTCTCCGGGTGCTCCGCAACCTGTAACGCTCGGAGTTTCGGGACATGTCCACGGATCGCGAAGCACAGAGCTTCGAAGATCGAACTCTTGCCAGTACCGTTTGCAGCAAAGACTGAGTTGACGGCTTCCGGCTTGAACTTCAACCGAAGCGGTTGGTTCTCGTTGTTGATGCCGCGGAAGCCCTCGACGGCGATCCCCGTTAAGAAATATCGGTTCACCGCAAGGTGGCTTCGGCATCGAGTGCCTCACGAACCGCTGCTGCAACCTGTCCGCGCAAGCGCCGGCGGTCCGACTCTGAAAGGTCTTCTAGCCGGTCGAATGCGAGGTACGGCGCGAGGATGGCCCCTAGCACCGGGTCGACGTCAACCAGGTACTTGGCGATCGCCGCTTCGTGCTCAGCCCGCGACGCCTTCGGATCAAGTTCCATGTGAGCACCTCGGCAGCAAGCGTTTCGGTCCCATCGCGCGATTCTTCCAGGAGACGCCGACATGTTGCTGCGCCATGAGGGGATCCATCGCAGGAGACCCTGGCGACAAGCCACCTACCGGTAGCGCCGGTTTGCCTAGCCGCACATCGGCCATGAGCGGTCGCCCAGCAGCCTCGGACCATTGGCTCTGCGCGAGGGTGCAGGCCCTGTGCCGTCGAGGCGCAGGCCCGTGGACGTCACCGGATCTGCGTCGTTCGCGCCCACTCTGGCGCCGAAAGTCCGCCCTAGGTCGCCGCCGTCCATGTGGGTCCGCCGACGGCGTTTGCCTACATGCTGCCTACACACAGATCAGGGCCATGCCCACCAACTCTGGTGATCATGGCCCTGACCTGCAACTATCTCTGTAGCGGGGGCAGGATTTGAACCTGCGACCTCTGGGTTATGAGCGGCATTTACCCGCCGTCCCGATGAGCGTACACTTGGCAAAACCGCAGGTCAGAGGGTATTTCTGGGTCGCTGGAGATCGCTCCCGGTCGTTCAGAGTCGTCTGAGTTTGCGGACATTCTGCGGACATTGGCGGCCCTCCGGCCGGCAGGTACGCCGGACGAGGAGGTAGCGCCATGCCGCTGGGATGGGTCCGCAGCCGCCCGCTCGACGACGGCCGGCCGGGGTTCATGGCCTGTTACCGCGACGCCCGCGGCCAGACCCGCAGCGCCGGCACGTTCCCCAGCAAGCGGGAGGCGGCCGCCGCGGCGGCGCAGGCCTCGGTGCTGGTGGGGCAGGGCAAGCTGTCGGGCGCCGACGTCGGCAAGCTGCCGTTCAAGCGGTACGTGGACGAGGTGTGGTTCCCGCACCACGTGCTCGAGCCGAGCACCCGCGAGGCCTACCGCTACTCCATCGACAAGCATCTGAAGCCGTTCTTCGGCACGATGCGGATGACCACCATCCTGCCCAGCCACGTCCGCGAGTGGGTGAGCGACCGCGTGGCGGCCGGGGTCAGCCCGGCGAACATCCGCCACCAGAAGATCATCCTCTCTGCGATCTTCACGACCGCGCTGAACGACGCGGTCGTGCAGCTGCACCCGTGCCGCGGGGTGAAGACCCCGACGGTCGCCCGCAAGGAGTTCCGGATCGTCACGCCGGAGCAGTTCGAGACGATCTACAGCGCGCTGCCGGACGAGATGAGCCGGCTGCTGGTCGATGTGGCGATCGACTCCGGCCTGCGGTGGGGCGAGCTCACCGAGCTGCGCCCCGGCGACCTAGACCCGGCGAGCCGGATCCTGACGGTCAGCCGCGCCGTGGTGATGGTGAATCCGAAGTTCCACCCCGAAGGCGGCAGGTTCCACGTCAAGCCCTACCCGAAGGGCAAGCTGAGCCGCCGCTTCAAGCTCAGCACGGCCGTCGCCTCCCGCGTCGCGGCGTACGTGAAGGACAACGGGTTGGCGCCGGACGACCTGCTGTTCACCCAGCCTGAGCCGGAGGCCCCACCGCGGCTGGTCCCCGTGCCCAGTGAGGAGCACGGCCGCACCGAGCCGAACGACAAGGGCCGGACCTACCGGCACGCGACGTTGTCGGCCTACACCGCAGGTAGGTGCCGGTGCGAGCTGTGCCGCGCGGTCTTCGCCGCGTACCGCGCGCGACGTCGGGCCGCCGGCAGTGACGGCGGCAGCCAGCCGCGCGCCGTCGCCGGTGACGGGCACCTGTCCCGCGACTGGTTCCGCAACAACGTGTGGACAAGCGCCTGCAAAGCCGCCGGCCTGCAAGGGACGGTGCGGATACATGACCTGCGGCACGCCCACGCCTCGTGGCTGCTGGCCGGAGGCGCGGACCTGCAGGTCGTCAAGGAACGCCTCGGCCACGCCAGCATCGCCACCACCGAGCGGTACCTGCACACGCTGCCGACCGCCGACGACACGGCACTCGACGCGCTGGCGAGGATCCGGAAGCGTCCCGGCTGACGTCAGCAGGTGGTGGTGTCCGCGGCCCGGCTCGGTTCTGGCCGACAGCCGCCCGTGGCTCGGGAGGGGCGGGGCGGCTCTGACGCCTGCGCGATGCCCCGACTGTCACACTCGATCGCGTGGTCAGGACCGGGCAGCGAGCGGGAGTCCTTGCCGCGCTGCTGACCGACGCCGGGTTGACCGTGCTCGCGAGTGGCCCGGCGGCGCCCCGCATCGAGTCGCTCCCGCCCCCGCTGCGCGATGACCTCCTCACGCTCTACCGACTACTCGGCGGGCGCTCCGAGCGGCCGGTGTTCCGACCCGGTGCGTGGGACCTCGCACTGACCTCCGGCGCTGTCGTCGAGCTCGACGAGGAACTGCACTTCAACCGCTACCGCGCGCTGACCCTCGAGCGGCCCTGGTCCACGTCGCTGCCGTGGCGCAAGGACTACCTCGCGATGTGCCGCGGACACGAGCAAGAGTGCGTCCGCGCCGGCTCATGGGGCAAACGGTGGACCAACCCCTCCTGCGAGGCGATGTTCGGGCCGCCAGGGCCGCCAGGCGACCTCGACGCCGGCGCACCACGGTGGAAGCAACGAGCTCTGTACGACGCCATCAAGGACGCGCAGGCTGCCGCCGGGTTCGGCCCGCCCCTAGTTCGATTGGCAGTTCACGACCCCGTCGGCGGGACGACGCTGGGAACAGCCCTTGAAGCACGAGCCACCGCCGACCCGGACGCGCTCCGCGATCTGGTCAGCCGGCGCTCGGTCTGACCTCCCTGGGGCACGCTGAGGGCGTGGACAACGACGTGCTGACAGCGTTGGCCGGTTTGCTGGCCGCGCGCAACGACCTGGATCGCGAGATCGGCAGGTTGATCGACCGGCCAATGACAGCGGGACACCTGGGCGAGTTCATTGCCTCGCGGGTGTTCGGCATCGAGCTGGAGCAGAGCGCATCGGTGCGGGCGCTTGACGGCAGGTTCGGTCCGGGCCCGCTCGAAGGCAGGACTGTCAACGTGAAGTGGTACCTCAAGCGGGAGGGACTGCTGGACTTGACGCCGTCCGACGAGCTGGACCACTACCTCGTCCTGACAGGCCCGGCCTCCGCTGCGGCGTCGTCCCGAGGCCACGTACGCCCGTGGGTTATCGCGAACGTGTACCTGTTCAACGCTCGGGCGCTGCGCCAGGACCTTCTCGCCCGCGGACGCCGCGTCGGCGTCGCCTCGAGCGTGCGCGCCTCCGAGTGGGCAGCTGCGGAGGCCTTTCCCCGCGAGCATCCCCTGCTGCCGCTCACCGATGCGCAGCGGCGAGCACTGGCGCTGTTCGCGGGCGCCTGAGCGGCCGGGGCCGCCCGTCGACGGCGGTCAAGAGCCTGCGGGCAACGGTTCCGCAGACAGGAGGTGGTCGGCAAGGTCGGACACCTCGTCCATGACCGCGACCTCCTGCACCCGCGCACGCAGCTCGTACCGGCGGATCGGGAGGAAGGTGTCTGCGCCCCGCTCCTTGACCTTGCGCCCGGTGTAGCCGGTGTTCATTCCGGACAGCCGGACGCGGGCGCCGTGCTCGGCGACAAGTGAGCGGGTCCGGACCTTCAGCAGGATCGCCGGGGTGTCCCGGTAGGCGGAGTGCAGTGCTCGGAGCCGGTCGTCGCTGGTGAAGAAGAACACGAAGCCGTTCAGCAACCGCAGCCACTGTGGCACGGTCATGCCGCCGCTAAGTGCTGGTGCAAGCAGGTGCTCCTGTAGCGGGTGCTGGTCGCGCAGAACAGCCGTGCCGAACTCGGGGTGTTGAAGTTCGACCGGTGCCATTCGCTTCTGGTGAAGCAGGGCCTCCGCCTGCTCCGACGGGACCTGCCAGCGTCGGACGATCTCGGCGGCACTGAGCAGACCGTGACGTTCGATGCTCGGCCAGGAGCGTGCATAAGCCAGATGCAGCAGCGTCGGGTGCTTCGCGACGAACTCCTCGACGTCCACGACAGGACCTTCCCACTCAGCCTGCCCCAGGACGGAATCACGATCAATCCATGGCCTCGAGCCCTATCCAGGCTGGATCAGCCGCCAGCTGCATACCCGGCTGGCGCGCGCCAGTCCCTCCTGTGTCGCGAGGCGCCCAGGTCGAGGCGCCAGAGCCGGCCGCCCGCTCAGGCACGAGGTTGAGCCGCGCGCGGCACGTCGATCTGCCAGGCCAGCCGGGGTCCGCTGCCCACGGGTCAGTTGCGGTTGAGGCCGAACTGGCGCGACAGCAGCTTGTTCTTCCAGTACGACTCGATCCGCTCGATCGTGTCGTCAGGAGTGTTCGCATCCACGACCTCAAGCACGGACACCTGATAGTTCCTGCGACCTTTACCGGCTGCGGCCCTGAGTCCTACGTCCCCACCGTCTCCACCGTCGGCGTAGCTGATCCAGCGGCCCAGGAGGCTGTCGGCGCCCTTAGCGGAGCCGACGTACTGCTGGCCCGACTCCACATCGACCAGCAGGTACACGCCCTTGACGCTGCGCAGCACCTGCTGCCAGCCGTTCGGCAGGGTCGGCACGTCGTCGATTGGGCGGACGAACTCTCGAAATCCGGGGAAGCGAGGCTCGTACTGTTCGGCGATCTCCATGATCGGCTTGGGCTGGCTGGCGGCCCGCTGAACCCACGTACGCACGCCGGCCCCCCACTCGATGACGGCGCGGTCCCGGTAGTGCGTCAGGTGGTCGACTAGCTGCAGGCTGTACTTGAAGTGGCCCGACGTGTCGTGCCGGATCAGGACGTCGGCGCTGCCGGGCGGCAAGGTCTGCACACCGTCGACCCGGTACAGGCCGACGAAGACTGTCTTGCGGGCTTCGGTCACGACGAAGCTGGCCAGCAGCTGCCCGATCGCGAACCGGTTCTTGCTCTGCACGGACTGGTAGTCCTCGAAGGCGTCGCGGTTGTTGCGCCACGCTTCGTAAAGGCGTCCCGGCCGCAGCCGGTTGTCCTGATGCCGTACGAGCCGCACGTGCGCCGGGTCCAGGCCCTCGAGCACCAGCAGGTCGTTGAACGTCAGCATCCGTACCTCCCCGAGACGAATCGGGGCACCGACTCGGCGCACGCCCATCTGGCGTCGGCGTTCGAGCGGCCTGCGAGCGCACACATCGACCCAACGTAGGGCGACGACGTGCCTACGCGCAGCCGTTGACGCGCCCCCGCCTGTCGGAACGAGACCGTAGGGTCTCGCCCCAAAGGAGCGTGGAGCATGAGGTCGTACTGCAGCCTTTACGTCGACGCCGGCTATTTGATGGCGGCGAGTTCGACGCGCGTTACCGGGACCTCACTTCGGTCGGCGACGGAGATGGACGTGGCGTCGCTGCTCTCCGCGCTGACCAAGCAGGTCGAAGTGCACAGCGGGCTACCGCTACTACGGATCCACTGGTACGACGCCGGCACACGCGCAGGGGCTCCGGGCGGCAATCAGAAGGACATCGCCACCATCCCCAAGGTGAAGCTTCGGCTCGGTCGCATCAGCTTCAACGGCGAACAGAAGGGCGTCGACCTCAAGCTTGCCCTCGACTTGATCACTCAGTCCCGCAACAGAGTTGCCGAGATCGTCTACCTGGTTTCTGGAGATGATGACCTCAGCGAGGCGGTCGAGGAAGCGCAGCATCTCGGCGTTCAGGTGATCGGCCTGGTGGTCCCGGATCAGCAGGGCGAGGCTATCGCGGCCTCCAAACACCTGCAGATGACCGTCGACCAGATGCTGCTCATAGACGACGTGATCGTCGACAACCACGTGAAGAAGTCAACAGCGGCGGCCATGCAAGAGGTGGCGGCGGCGGCGGTGACGCCCGCCGCGGAACCACAGGCCGAGCCCGAGGTTCGCGAACCCGCGTCACTGCAAGTTCCCAGCCCCGCCCTGCTGGCACAGCGTCCGCACGCCCGTCCCGCGGCCACTGTTGCCCCGGCCGCGCCGGCTCAGGCGCCTCTGTACAGCACGACCACCGGCGTCGCCAGCACCGGCAGTGCCGTGGCGGGCCTCAACGCGCCGACGGATGAGATCGGTGACGTCGTTGACAAGGTGGTCATCAACTGGTGGCGGAGTGCCTCCGCCCTGAGTCGCCAGGAGCTGTTGCAAGGCAAGCCGATAATCCCCGCCGAACTCGACCGCGCCTTGCTGAACGACTTGAGCAACAAACTCAACGTGTACGACATCCCGCAGGACTGGCGGTTCGTCCTGCGCGACGAGTTCTGGGCCAAGATCTCGCGCCTGTGAGCGTGCGATCCGTGTCGTCGACACGCAGTGTTCTGCATCGGACTGCTACGTGAGCACGTTGACGGGTGGCCGCCCGTAGGTGCCGCACGTGGGCTGCTCCGTCGCCGGCCCGACGGCCTGAGGCGGCTTCAGGCGGCGAGGGCATCGTGGTGTTGTGTTGTCCACCTACGCGGCTTGCAGTGCGGAAGCCAGGCCAGGCCGCTCTTTCATGCAGCGGGTCCGCCTGCCGGCGGCAACTTCAGCCAAGAGCGGATCTCCCGGCGAAGCTGCATGCGGGCCACACGCACCGCCGCGCCTTCACGCACGGCCGCGGCGTCGATGATGTATCGAGTCCGTGCCCGGACCGCCTCGGCATCGGGGACGGCAGTCCGCCCCGGCAAACGGGCGGCGTCCGCACGGCGCTGCGCTCGCTCACGAACCAAGCAAACCCCGAGTCCGACAAGTGCCACAGTCCCGGCGCGAGCAACAACCGGGCGGAGGTGCTGTTGGACCCCATACTCGAACTCAATGATTCGCCGCTGGCAATGGGGCTCTTCCCAGATGAGGGTGTAGGTCGGCCGGGCGCGTCGGTCCGCAGATAGACGTCGAGGTCTCCGACGATGGAGGTTCCTACGCCATCCATCCGAAAGACCTCGACGTGACCGACGCTACCCCGCCGGCCGGCCTCGGCCGCCCTGACCTGACCGCCTTCGCGTCTCATCCCAATCGACCCTGATCGGGTCTGCTGACCCCCTCGACGAGAACGCAGCGACATCACAGCCACCCAACCCCGACCGGCCGGGAAGCCGGGGCACGTCACATGGCCTGTGCTGCGGGCGTGTCGAGTGGGTCGTCCAGGGGCGACGCAGGAGCGTCGACGCGACGTGCTGAGAGGTGGTTCCAACCGGGCGCTAGGACACCGGCTACAGGCATGGCGATAGGTCAGGAACGGCGTCGCTCCCTGCGCAGGAGGGAGCGCAGAGTCTCGGCGTTCGCGTAGCCGACCCGTAGCGCGATCTCGGCGGAGGTGAGGTCCGTGGTTGCTGAGAGGTGCCGAGCTCGTTCGATGCGAAGCCGTTGGACGAAGCCGAGCGGAGTGAGGTTGAGCGCCGCACGGACTCGTCGTTCGAGGGTGCGCCGGCTGGTGCCGAGCGACTGCGCGACGAAGGCGACGTTGAACGGTTCGTCCAGGCGGGCGCGCACGAAGCGTTCGAACTCGACGACGATCGGGTCCTCGTGCCGGAGATGTTCGTAGGCGACGAAGGCCGCCTGCGACGGACGCTCGTCGATGATGAGGAGCTTGGCGACATGTTGGGCCAGGTCGGGGCTGATCGATCGCACGAGTGAGAGCGCGAGGTCGATGTGGGCGAACGCGGCGCCGGCGGTGACGAGGTTCCCGTCCACGACGACCATGGTGTCGAGATCGAGGGCGACGGTCGGATAGCGCTTCAGGAACTCCGGCCCCAGGAACCAGCTGGTCGTCGCCCGCCGATGATGCATCCGTCCGGTCTCGGCGACGGCGAACACGCCGGTGCACGCCGCGGCGATCCGGGTGGTCGCGTCGTCGAGGCGCCCGAGCGAGGCGATGACCGAACGAGCATCTCGGCTCTGGAGGGCGTCGTTGGTAGCGGCGGCCGTGAGGGTTCCAAGCGCAGGGACGACGACCACGTCGAACTCTCCGGACTCCGACAGCGGGTGGTCAACCGACAGGGTCATCGATGCCGTCGTGGTCACTCGCCGTTTCGGTCCGAGGATGGCGAGTTCGATCGGGTCGATCCGCGGGTCGATATCGCCGCGGGCTCCGTCGGCCACCCGCACGATGTCGATGACCGACGCGACAGCCGAACCGAAGCAGCCGTCGATCGCGATCAGTCCGATACGCATGGCGCGAACAATAGCAATACTGTCGTATACGCCACTCCCCATCGGCCCTCGCTCGTCATACGCTGAACTCGCCCCACGAAGAACCCCGACTTCAAGGAGAACCCCTCATGTCCACACCCGCATCACTTCCGTATGCCTTCGTCGCCAAGATCGTCGCGGCCGATGGACAGCACGACGCGCTCGCCGATCTGCTCGCCGGCGCTGTCGCACTCGCCAACGAAGAAGTGGGAACGATTGTCTGGTTCGCGGCTAGAACCCACGCCGACACCTTTTGGATCTTCGATGCATTCCCCGACGAGGCCGCTCGCGACGCCCACGCCAACGGCGCCATCGTCGCAGCCCTGATGGCCAACCAGCACCTCCTCGGCGCAGCACCCGAGATCCTGGCGGCCGACGTCCTCGCGTCCAAGCTCCCGTAGTCCGCCAACGCACGAGACGATCGCGCCCCGCCGAGCCGTCGGACCCGACCGCCTCGACACCCGCACCACGTTGACGATCCCCGACGGGCCGATCACGAGGGGGGCCAGGCAACACCAGGCGCAAGCCTGGAGCGGCACTGGTTCACCGGTGGTCATCGAGAGAGCCAGCGCGGTTCCATGGCAGCGCAACTGTGTCAACTTGCCCTCCGTCCCGCTAGGCGCCGTGGGCGGGTCTTGGTTGCGATCCGTTGCCGTGACGGGAGACGCGTTGCGCGTCGCAGCGATGACGGGTCGTTGGCGTTCCGGGGCGTTGCGTTCGTGCGCGTCGCCCGTGCGGCATGGAACATCTCGCTGCGCACACAACGATCGCTGCGCCGACGCACCGTTGACACCTCGCACGTCCAGGTCGCGACACAACGCCACGCCGCGTTGCCGAGCGGAGCGAGGCCTATCGGCACACGGACAGGATGCCGGCCGCGAGCGCTCAGCCGGCGAGGGGTCCGTCGCAGAGGAGAGCGACGTCGGTGTCGGGCAGAGCCGTGAGGCCAGCGCATCGCGCGACCACCACAACCGAACCGCCCCTGCCCTGCGTTTCCGCAGGTCAGGGGCTGTTCGCCAGAGCCGCCTGTCGGAATCGAACCGACGACCTAATCACGTCGGCTTTGCGTCTATCGCTTGATGCGCCCACTGGGCGAACGAGCCGCTGACCTGCGCAAACGCCGAGAGTGAGGGGCGCCGCCATCCGGTGGTGACCGACGACGACCGACCAGTACCGGACCGTTTCACCGGAGCTTGCGGCGGCGTCGAAGCCGAGCAAGCTCCATTCTTTTAGCTCACCGCGCCCTCCTCCTAGCCGGTCCCGTCGTCGTCGAAGACGTTTCAGTGGCGCACGCTGACCGTGGGAACCAGCACCTTTGGGCCGCGTCACCGGACGAGGCCTCGCTTCGTCGCACCGCCGCTGACGGCAGCCAGGGCGAGTCGCGACAGCATCTCCGCCAAGACATCCTGATCTCCGCACAATGCTCGTCTGTTCTTCAATGCTTCCCGGATCTGGTCGAGTGGAAAATCTGCGTCTAGAAGTGCCTGCGCACGTTGCTGGAGCGGCAGAAGCATTTCTGCCGTCTCGATCGCCCAGCGCTCCTCAGTCAGGAGTTCTTCCGCCGCCCTAGCGACCTTTGCCTTATCTCCGAGATCCTTCAGAACCACAACGGCTACTAGGACCCCGGTAAGGGTGAGCGAGCCGATGAGGGCCCGTCTTACTTCGTACTTGAGCGCACTCATGGCGATCACTGCCTTTCGTCGGAGAGCAGAAGGTACGGTCACTGAGCCCGAGCGCACCTCCATCCATTGAGGGGGTCTGTGAGAGGCTTCGGAAGTGCCCAAGACGCCGCCCTCCCGCGCCGATCTGGAGCTGATCGCAAAACTGGCCGAGGACGACATCAGGGTGTCTCGCGGGCAACTGGACCGATGGCGTCAACGCGGTCTCCTGCCGCGTTCAGAGGTGAAGCGACTGGGAGCATTCGGCAGCCGGGCTCAGCACGACGAGCGCACGGTCACGATCGCCGGGGTCCTGGGCTCGTGCGCACGACGGGGCGTGCCGTGGAAAGAGCTGGGGCTTGTGCTTCTCCTGATTGGAGAGCCGCCAGCACCGGCCGTCCTACGCGAATGCCTTGCGTGGGCGCTCGACAGCCTGGAACTTCCCGAACAGGACCCGATCCTCAGCCTTGAAGAGCGCGTGGAGGCCGAGTGGAGGTCCCAAGGCCCACTGTTCGAGAACTTCCAAGCCTTAGCGAATCAGGCGGAGATCAAAGACGAGAATCACAGAAACGAGTTCGCGTACGCCCTCATCCAGGCGCGGCTTGGCGAAGACTTCGGGCCGGAGCAAGACATCGACAT
Source organism: Mycobacteriales bacterium (assembly GCA_030697205.1). Classification (NCBI taxonomy): domain Bacteria; kingdom Bacillati; phylum Actinomycetota; class Actinomycetes; order Mycobacteriales; species Mycobacteriales bacterium. The sequence goes on along the minus strand of JAUYQP010000046.1, from coordinate 77,083 downwards.
CGAGAAGGGCGTGGCGCAGTGGAAAGCCGCCAGGGTAGGCGCGGACTCGGCGCACTTGGTTGCCTCGATGAGACTCACACCACAGCTCCTGCGGGAGAGCCGCGGAATCTTAGCTGAGGCGAGCGATGACGACTTGGAGGTCATCAGCTACATCACGCACATCAGCCAGTCCCTAGGGCTCGCGGACTTGGATGACGACTCCTACATGAGGGTGCTTAGGGCACAGTCGCCTACAGCTCTGGGCCTGAAGTTGCTACACAACATCAAGGCTGTCCGGGAGACGGGCAAGAGGCCGCTGGACGTCTTTGTTGAACTGCTCGGATACTGCTCCGATCGGCAGCGCGAGTGGGGGTTCTCGAAGGTATCCAGCGTCATCGAACGACTTCACCAGGACCAAGCGGGACGTCTCCGAGCGAGCTCCCAAGAACCGATTGAGGCTTCCAAGCCATGATGTCGCCGGCGCCCGAGAGGCCATGCCCGCCACGTGCCCGATGCAGCCGGAGTGAGCGGCCTCGGCGGTCACAGCACAACTTCATGCGTCGTCGCTGGCCAGCCACTCGAGGAGTCGATCGCGGCTGAAGACCAGGCGGCGCCCCATCCTCTTGTGCGGGATGTGCCCGCGCTTGATCTCCTTGAGCAGGTGTGACCTGCTGATGCCGAGAAGGGTTGCGGCCTCTTCGACGTACAGCACGGCCCGGACCTCCGGGGCGTGAACCTCGGTCGTGACTGCGGTCATCTCACTCATCTCCTTCGTCGCTGCGCTGGTCGAGGTCGTGCTGGATGGTGCTGTCCCTAAGGTCGGGGTCGGTGTCGGCGGGGACCTGCAGGTCGGGCCGGTGGGTGCCGTCTGCGCAGCCGTTGCGGTCCCACGCCCGGAGTCGGTGCCGCACCCGATCGAGCAGGTCGTGCCACAGCGCTGGCTCCGCGGGGGAAGCGGTCGGCGACAGGAAGGCCCCGGTCCAGGCTGACCGCAAGGCGGTGAGCTCCTCCACCATCGCGCCGTGGGCGAACCAGCAGGCGGGGAGCGTCTCGTGCAGCTGATAGCGGTCGCGAAGCCAGTCAGTCCAGTCGGACAACAACTGCCACTGCTCGGCGGCCGCGTATTGGCCGAGCACCGCCCAGTTGACCGGCCGCTCAGTGAGGTCGGGACGGTCGGCGACCTGTTCGAGCAGATAGTCGACCTGCGCGCGTAAGAGCAGGATCTCGTCTTCGAGCGACAGGCTCATGCCGAGCTTCTCCTTCCGGCTCTGATCGCGTTCTTGCTCTGGCTGGGGTGCTGCCACCAGGGGGTCAGGCGGACTTGCGCTGGCGGGCAGCGGCGGGCGAGCACCAGCGCCTGCCCGGCGGGGAGGCACCGGATGCGCTCGAGGGGCAGCGCTGGGAGCCGGCGGGTGGTGAGGCTGTGGCCCGCGCCGCCGCTGCCGTGGTTGCGGGTGAGGTGCGGCAGGTCGATCTCGCCGGCAAGACGGCTGATGCGTTGCAGGTCATCGGCGTGGGCGAGCCCACCGAGGACGACCTTGGTGGTGGCCGCGTCCCACATGGCGTCGGCGCCAGAGGTTCCCCAGCGTGACCGGGCCTGAGCGAGGGACTGCAGGACGACGACGGTGGTGATGCCGGTGCCGCCGCCGTCTGCGAGCAGGTTCGGCAGGGTGGGGATGGGGGCGATGTTGGCTGCCTCGTCGAGGAGCAGCAGCAGCGGTGGGTCGAGTCGCCCGTGGGAAGCGCCGGCGGCGAGGGTGCGGGCGGTGTCGAGCAGGTCCTCGAGCAGCGCCGTGATCAGCGGTGCGACGGACAGTTGCGCGCCGGTGGTGCCCAGCAGATAGAGGGTTCCGTGGTTGCGAAGGAAGCTGCTGGGGTCGAAGGCGTCGTCGCGTGTGGGACTGCAGGTGTCGAGGACGCGGGGGTCGGCGAGGCTGTCGACGGCTCGGCGGATCCCGGACCAGACTCCGTCGCGCTGGCGAGGGTCTGCGGCCGATTGCGCGGCGAGTTCCTCGGCCCAGCCAGGTGCGGCGCCGGTCTCGGTCTTGAGGATCCGGATGGGTGTGGGGTCGGTGGGTCGACTGGCCCAGGCCAGGATCTCGCGGACGGAGCGGCCGGTGAGCGCGGCTGCGTGCAGGTAGCTGCGCAGAACGGCGCAGATCATTTGCTGCCAGTAATCGCCGCCGCTGTCGGCCTGGTTCAGGCCGGTGCCGGCTGACAGTGCCCGGGCGCGGTTGATCGCGATGAGGGGGTCCTCGCATCCGCGGGTAGGTGACCAGCGCAGCCGCGGCGCGTCGGGGGCGAGCTGTTGCGGGTCGAAGGTCAGGACTGGCCCCTGCTGGCTCCGCGCGGTGTGGGTGGCGTGGAAGGTGTCCGGTCGGGTGCTGGTGACGAGGACGGGACCGGAGGCGTCGAGGGTGTGGGGGATGACGAGGTGGACGCCTTTGCCGGATCGGGGTGGTCCCAGGACGAGGTAGCTGTCCTCGACGCTCCCCCACAGCTGCATGCCGGTGGAGAGGTCGCTGCCGAGCGCGAGACCGAGCGCGCGCGTCGGGTACCGGCCGGTTCCGGCGAGGGACGGTCTGACCTGGGCCGCGCGACCACGGACGGCGGAGTCGGACAGGTGCTGGCGCAGGTCCCGGTGCGAGGCGAGTCCCTTCGACGACGTCGCCGGGTCGTTCGCTCCCCCTGCGAGGCCGGTGCGCAACGGTCGGCTGAGTCGCCAGCCGGCGATGCCGAGGCCGGCGAGCAGCGCGAGGGTGAGGCTCAGCGCAGTCCACATCAGCACGGGCCCGGGCAGCAGCGGCTGCAGCTCGGCCGGGTAGGCCTCCCGAGGGTGGAGGGCGTGCCGGGGCCACTGGCGGATGACTGCCGGCGCGTCCGCGTGGGAGGGGGCGTGCCAGCCATGTCCCGCCATGGTGCTGGCGAGTCCAGTGGTGAGGGTCGCCGTCAGCAGCAGCAGGCTGGCCGCACCAGCCATGAGCGCGACGAGCCGCTCCCCCGCCGTCCAGCTGTGGGCAGTGGAGGCGCTCATGAGCTGGTCCCCGTTATGAAGTCCGGGCGGGCGGCGGGTCGGGTGGCGCCGAGGTAGCGGCCGAAGCCGCGGATGGGTTCAACGCGGACCAAGGCCCCAGTACGAGGGGCGTCGACCATGCGGCCGTGACCAAGAGCTATGCCGACGTGCGTGACGTGCGCGGTGCTGGTCCCGAAGAACACGAGATCCCCGGCTTGCGGTTCTGCGCCGAGTGGCAGGTGGGGGCCGGCGTTGTACTGGGTCTGCGCGGTGCGGGGCAGTGTGATGCCGGCCGCGGCATAGGAGTGCTGGACCAGACCGCTGCAGTCGAACCCGATGCCAGGGGTCTCTCCGCCCCACACGTAGGGCGTCCCGACCTGGACGAGCGCGACCTGCACCGCGATCGTCGCCGCTGGTCCGGCAGCTGCGCCGGTGAGGCTCTGGTCGGTGTAGCGGCGGGCCAAGGTCAACACCCTGTCGGCGTAGCCGCCGGGCTGCTGGGCGCGTTGCTGGCAGTCGGTGAGGCCGCCGCAGAAGTAGGACGCGACCGCCGTGCCGACGTCGCGCGCAGCGTTGTGCGCGCAGAGGTAGTCGGCTGCGGCGGGGACCGCATCGGCAGGGTCGAACGGGTCGGCCCGGTGGTCACCGTTGCCGTCGGTGCCGTCGGCGGCCCAGGTGGCGGGCATGAACTGCATTGGCCCCTGCGCGCCGACGGCGCTGATCTGCCTCGGCGGGCGGTTGTGGTTGGACTCGACCTTCCCAATGCCGGCGAGGACCGGCCAGGGCAGGCCGGGGCAGCGCAGCGCACTCTGCCGGTAGAGCACGAGCAACGACGGGGGGATGTCCGAGGCGGCATGCGCGCTGGCTGCCGCGGACGCCGGGAGCGAGGCGAAGCCGACCGATACCGCCCCGATAGCGGCGACGGGCGCGAGCAGCGCCGTGCCGGCAGCGAGTAGGAGGTACCAACCGAGGCTCTGGCGAGGCTTGGTCACGCCGTCACCGCCTCGGCGGACGCCGCGGCGGGGCAGCGGGGAACTGAAGTCTTGGCGGTGCGGACGACGGGCTCGGCCGGGCGGGTATCGCCGCTCGATGCCGAGGAGGCGCTGCCGTGGGTGAGGGCGTTCATGTGCTGGTCGGTGTCGATGAGCTGCTCGGCCTCCACCGTGCTCAGGAGGTGCTCGATGACGGCGCGGTAGGGGCCGACGTGCCACAGCGCCCGGTGGGGTGGGAGAGCAGTGACGAGGTCAAGCTCGACAGCGGTCAGATCGAGAAGCTCGGCCAGCGCCGTCCGTTCGCCGGGGGTCTGCGCGTACAGGACGCGGGTTTCGGCGTCGGCGAGCAGCCCCGCGGCGCGGGCCTGTGTCGCTGTGCCGTGGTCGGCCTGTCCGGTCAGGTCGCTGGGCCGGTGCAGGACGGTGATGAGCTGCACGCCGTGTGCTCGGGCGAGCTTGCTCAGGGCCTGCAGCCAGGCGGTGGTGGCGGGCAGGTGCAGCAGCGACCAGGCTTCGTCGACGAGCAGCAGCCGCCGACGCTCCCCGTCCCCCGCCGCAGTTGACGGTGACGTCGCAGCGGACGTCGGCGTCGTGCCAGTCGTGGGAGTGAGCGCTCGCGACAGCCAGGCGCCGGCGGCGACCATCACCGTGGGCAGTGCCGGGGTGGTGAACACCGCGGATAGGTCGAGGACCAGGCCGGGGCCGTGCGGGTCAAGGCGGCAGGTGGTCGGGGCGTCGAGCATCCCGGCGAGGTCGCCGTGCAGGATGCGGCGCAGTTCGAGCGCCAGCGGTCGGATCCGGCCGGCCAGGCCTGCGGCGTCGCAGTGCAACTCGCTGGCCGTCGCCCGGTCCGGCTGCAGGAGGGCGTCGACGACATCGGCGAGCAGCGCCGTCGGGGTCAGCCGCGCGCAGGTGGCGGCGAGCGCGGCACGCTCCTCGGGGGTGAGGTCACGGCCGAGGCCAGTCGCCGCGAGTGCCGTGCAGGTGGTGGTGCGCCGACGGGCAACGTCGGCAGCGTTGTCCTGCGGGTGCGGGTCGAGGGGGTTGAGGCGGTCCGGGCTGCCGGGTCCCAGCCGCAGCCTGGGCATCTGGTGCAGCGCCGCCAAGCCGGCGTACTCGCCCTTCGGGTCGAGCACGAAGGCTTGCCGCCCGGCGAGGAGTTGCCGGTGCAGGTGGGTCTTGACCAAGCTGCTCTTGCCTTTGCCGAGCTGCCCGAGTACCACCATGTTCGGGCTGGTCAACAGCCGCCGTCCATAGAGAACCCACGGGTCGTAGTGGAAGACCGTGCCGCCGGCGAGCAGGTCCAACCCGATCAGCGGCCCCTCGGCCGGCAGCGGGCTACCGACCTGCCAGGGGTAGAGGCTGCAGCTGTGCCGAGTCGTCACCGACACCCGCGGCGTGAGGCTGCCACCTCGGCGTGCAGAGAGTGCCGCTCTGAGCGAGGAACCGACCGTGGGCGTGCGGGGCCGCGTCACCACAGCCCCTCCTGAGCGCCGCGGCCACCGTTGGTTCCCAGCGGTCCAGAGGCACCCGGCAGGTGGGGAGCACCAGGGAGTTCGGGTGCCGTGAGCTGCCGGTGGCTGAGCAGCGGTGACCGCTCCGCCAGCGCCGCTACGGCGTCGCGGTGCCGAGCACGCTCGCCAGGTGGCGCCGGTTCGCGGGTGCGGGTGAGTAGCCGCTCGCGGAGCTCAGGAGTGACGAGGTCGGACGGCGGCGGTGGCGTGCGGGTCAGGACGGTTCTGGCGGTGGTCAGGACCCGTTCGGCGGAGCGGGCTACGAGAGCCGGGTCGGTTCCGGCCCACCCGGCGACGTACGGGACGGTGTAGCTGCTGCTGTCCAGGCCGTGGGCGCTGGTGACGACGTAGGCGACGGACTCCGCTTCGACCTCGGCCTGCTCACGGGTCAGCCCTGCGGGGCGTGAACCGGGTGCGTGCAGCAGCACGTGCCCCAGCTCGTGGGCCAGGGTCTTGGATGCCTGGGCGTCTGACAGGCCGGGACGGATCAGCACGGTCTTGGCGAAGTAGTCGGTGACGCCGTTGGCGCGCTCGAGCCCGGGGTGAGGGACGTCGAAGTGGTGGCGGATGAGCTGGTAGCCCTCGCCGATGATTTGCTCGGACAGCCCGTCGATCAGTCCGGTTGGTGCGTCGCCTTCGAGCCGCACGGCTTCGGGCGGTGCGGGCAGGTCGGGTCCGTCGGTCTGGCTGATGTCGAAGACGTGCACGATCCGGAAGCCCGACAGCCGCCGCGCCACCGATCCAGCCTCGCCGCCGTCTGGGGCCTGGCTAGGTGTGCCGTCCGGCGATGGGGCTGCGGGACTGTCTGCCGGTGTGCCCCGCTCAAGGGCACTCTGACTGCTGCGGCGCAAGACGGGCGCGAGGATCGCAATGCCCTTCTCGCCCTTGCGCACCGCGCGCCCGACCTGCTTCCAGGTGTTGAAGCCGGCGACCGCGGTCGCGTCAGGCCGCTGTGTGGTGATGAGCAGGATGTTGTGCGGGCTGTAGGTCGGGAGAGCCGCTGCGGTCCGCAGCATCTGCTGCCATCCGTCGGCGCTGGTCAACTGCGCGACGGCGTCAAGCAGTCGCGCGTGCAGGGCCTCGAGCCGTGCCTGCTGCTCCTGACCCGCAGGCTCTGACGCCGCGGGACGGGGGCTCATGCCCGGCCTCCGTGCGGCGCGCCCAGTGGAAGCGTGGCCGTCAACGCGTGCTGGTGTTGTCCGTGCAGCGGACGCAGTTCGAGGCGGTGTGTGAGCGCGGTGGTGCGGAGCTGTCCGCTCGCACTGTCCAGCAGAGCCAGTGTCGGGGCGTGCAGGGTGAGCAGTGCGGTGACATCAGCCATCCGGTAGCCGGCGACCAGTTCGGCTTCGGTCTGCTCGGAGCCGCTCTCGTCCAGCGCGGCGGCGACGCTGGGGGCGAAGCCGAGACGCTGCCGGTCGGCGGCATCCAGTCGTGCCTTGGCCGTGCCGGCCCGGGCACGTCGCGTCGCCTGGGCCTGCCCGACCGGTCGGGCCTGCACGGTCAGCGTCCGGGAGGTTTCCTCTGCTGGTGGCTGGTGCAGCAGACCGGCGAGCCAGTCCGCGCGCAGGCTGGTGCGTGGCCAGCCGGTGAGGGCGAACGCGCGGTGCAGCACGTCGTCGGTGACGCAGTGGGTCCAGGTGCTGCGCGTTGACACCGCCAGCGTTCCCGCGGCCCGGTCCGGCTCTGTGTCCGCTTGGGGCAGGGTGGGGTCGAGCAGGTGCCGCAGCGTCGTGGCGAGCTCCTCCGGTGGGAGGGGGTAGCTGAGGATGTCGGCGGCCAGCAGCGCCGCGGCCACCTGCTGCGCCAGCAGTTGTGCGGATTGCGCCGCGGCATCATCTGGGGTGCGGTGACCTGCTCGTCGGTGACTGCGCGAGCCGCTGCCGGCGATAGTGGCGGTGACGCTGAGCAGCGTGGTGTGCCGACGTGCCTGAGCGCGCGCCTGACCGAGCAGCTCTGCCTGGTCCTGCTGCAGCAGATCGCTGGAGCCAGTCGCCGGGAGGTGGCGGTCGGGGCTGGCGTGGGTGAGCCATTGCAGGTGCGCTACGTCGGGCAGGTGCAGCAGTGTGCCCAGGGCGCTGCCCCACAGTTGCAGCGAGGCGTCCTGTCCCGCGGCGTCGAGCAGGCCGAAGCGGCCGGTGGGTGTCGTGGCCAGCACCACGGTGACGGTGTGCCGACGGGGGTCGATGAGCGCAGCCGCACCGCCGGCGCTGCTGCCGAGCAGGAGCGGCGACTCCCCGAGCCCCAACGTCATGGGACGCCACAGCCGGCTCATCACATCGGGTTCCGCGACGGCCGACCCAGCCGAGCCTGCCGACAGCGTTGTGGTGCCGCGAAGGTCGCCGGCGGGCAAGTACCACCTCAGGGCGCCAATCACCCGGGCGCCCGTGTGGAGCGACATCAGCGGAATCCACTGCAGGCAGGTTCGTCCGCACACCGGCCAAGCGCTCAGAGCAGCCCCGGAGCATGCGACGAACAGCGTGACCGGCAGCGGAGCTCCGGTGAGCATGAGCCCCACGGTGAACGCGAGCGTGATGGCGAGCGCGGCGAGCTGGGCGGCACCGAGTCCGAGCCAGACCGTGCCGGCAGGTGAGGCCACCTGGTAGGCGACGGTCGGCCGCGACGCCTGGGTCGAGCCCGGGTGGCCGCTGCGACTGCTCATCGAACCCCTCCGCCCGCGACAGGAGCTGCCGCCGCGCCAGCGGAGGAGCCGGCGGACGCGCCAGCCGCTGCGGCCAGAGGCTGTGCAGCGGTGCCGAGGCCGGATCGTGTTGCCGGACCAGCCGGGCGCGCCGCGGCCAACCGCGCCGCCGTGCCCGCGCCGCCTGTCGGTGCCGCGGCGGCGAGACGCGTAGCTCCCCGTCGGGCGCGGCTGGCGACCGTCGCGCCCGCGCCGGCCACGACAGCGGCCTCGACCACGAGCGGCACTAGCCGGAAGGTCATCGGCAGCCCGAGAGTCCCGAGGAACAGAAGGGCCAGCGCGACCGCCGCGTGGTTGACCCCCTGCGCGACCCCGTCGACCGGCGCAGTGAGGGTGGCCGCGGCCAGGACCATGACCATCGTGATGACGAGCGGGGCGAGGAGCACCGCGGCGAGGCTCTCGAGCAGCCGCCGGGTCCACCGCGCCGTGGCCGACCAGAACAGCCCGGACAAGGCCAGCGGGACGAACGCGGCGAGCAGCAGAAGCATCGCGGCGCGCAGCGCCAGCTCAACCCAGATGATGAACGCGAGCAGGCCACCGAACAGCACCACGACCAGGCTCGAGGTGACGCCGAGCGGGTCCGCGGGACCGACGGCGACCCCTAGCGCCTGCCGCATCCGGTCGAGGCCTTCGGCGAAGCCACCTTCCCCACCGATCCCGATCTCGACCATCAGGCCGCAGGCACCCTGAACCAGAGCCACGAGCAGGCCGAGGACGGCCCGCGACGCCAGTAGCACGGGACCGATCAGCAGCGGCAGCAGGACGCCTCGCCGTAACGCCTGCGCAGGCCGTCCGGCGAGGACCTCAGTGGTCACACCCGCGAGCAGGATCGGCAGGGCAAACAACGCCGCGACGGCGAGCATCGCCCGCCAAGGTGCGTCGAAACTCGGCCCGAGCGGTACCGCGGTGGTGTCCAGCAGCGCCTCGGAAAGTCGGGCGAACATTGAGGAGGCGAACCCGTGGATGGCCTGTGAGATCAGCCGCTGGATCGCCTCGGTGAGCGAGCCGACGAGGTCGACGCCGGGGATCCCGGGCAGCGCCGGGGCGGTGGCAGGCATGTCAGCGGACCGTCGCGCCGAGGCCGAACCCGAAGTTCACCAGCGCAGCAGCGGCGCCAGTGATCATCGCGCCGGCTACTCCGCCGAGCACCATGAGGCGGCCCTGCTGGCTGGCACCGAAGTGGCCGCTGCGCGCGCCGAACCCCCACGCGGCGGCCCCACCCAGGATCGCCAGGACGCAGGCGAGCAGGACCCAGGTCATCAGACCGCCGACCAGGTTGCTCAGCTGGGCGGTGCCGGGCAGCTTGCTGTTGGGATCCACCGCCACCGTCGGCGGGGCCGGCACAGCCAGGCGCGAGTAGGCGGCGGTGAGCAGGGTGTGGTGGAGCATGACGACCTCCCGTGACGTGATGGGAGGCGAACGTCCCGAGGAGGCGCTCCAGAACCGTGACCAATCGCTCCAGCACCACCGCCGGAGCGGTCCGTGCGCGGCGCCGGAGCGCTGGAGGGGGCTCACTAGACCGGTGCGGCGCTGGTGCTACTCCGTTGCACCTGGCTCCAGTCTGACGGTTGACGCGTTGTCTATGCGCCGGGATTACGTCGCCGCTGGCTCAGCTGTTCGCGGCGCTCCTCGTCGGCCAGGTGCTTGAGCAGTTCGACGGTGGCGGGTTGCATCTCGTCGTCGGGGTCGAGCTCGTCGAGGATGACGACGTTGAGCTGACGGCGTAGCTGCTGCACTTCGCTGGTGGCCCCGGCCGCCGCCGCGGCTTGCATGCCGAGCCGGTAGAGGCGCTCTTCGTGAGGGACTCCAAGCAGCCCTGCATGGGCCGCGGCGCGGGCGGTTGCGTAGTCGCTGCGCGCAAGTGCGCGCTTGGCGACCTCGATGGCGAGGTCGGCGATGGCGGCTTCGATCTCGGTGATCTGTCCTTCGAGGTGCATCCAATCGTGTTGGCAGTTGTCGAAGGGCCGGCCGCGGACGAGCTTGAGGGCGGCGAGTTGCTGGTCGGGGTTGCCGTCGGCGAGGGCCTGGAACCGTTGCCAGTCGGTACTGGCGAGGTCGTCGAGGTAGTGCTTCTGCCCGACCTTGTGGAGCAGGGGGTGGACGAGCCTGCGGAGTTCACTTCTGCGACCGCGCAGGGTGGTGTCCTGGTAGGGCTTGTCGGGGAACAGGCCGGTCCACAGTTCCCGGGAGGAGATCGGCCGGCGGTGGAAGGCGTAGTAGATGAGCAGGTCGAGGGTGATGCTGCGGGGCGGATCCATATCCAGTCCGCTGAGCGTTGCGGGGCCGAGGACGCCAATCTCGATCGGTCCAGTGCTTGTGCGCTCGGGTATGGCGGCTGACTTCGGGCCCGTCTTCGCTGGTGACGCGTCCGGGCCTGACTCCTGTGCGGCTCCCGGCGGCAGGTCAGCGACGAGTGCCGCTGCCCTGTCCTTCTGTGCGTCGTCGTCCTCGCCGTCGTTGTCGTCGTCCGCGATGGTCGCGGGCGTGTCCTGGCCGTTCAGGTCTATGACGGATGCAGTCCCGTGCTCGGCGAGAGCGGACCGGTCGGGTGGGCATTGGCGGTGGAGGTGGGCGAGTTGCGGGTCGTGGGGGTCGGCGAGTGGCGGGTCCTGGGCGTGCTCGAGGAGACGCAGGATCCGCTCGTGTGTCGCGCGGTCGGTACGGATCGGCGTGATGCCGGTCGCGAGGCCGGGGATGGTGAGCAGCGACTGTTCGAAGGTCCAGAGCGGCGCCTCGGCAGCCGCGGCGTCTGGGGCGTTGAGCAGGACCAGCATGACTGGGAGCTGTCGGCGGCTGGCGCCGTCAAGGACGTCGTTGGGGATGCTGTTGGTGTCGTAGCCGGCGTAGACCGTGAGGTCTTCGGCGTGCAGGTCCGGGTTCGCGCGGCGGGCCGCGGCAAGGCTGCCGAGGGTGGCGACTTGCGCCGCTTCAGCCTCGGTGAGCGCCACAGGTGGGGCGATGGTGTCGGTGACGGTGATGCGTTCGAGCCCCGTGGCGATGTCGCCGAGAGCTGTCGGAACATGGGTGTGGACGCTGAGGGACCAGGGGGCACTGGCCAGCGCACGCAGCCACGCCGTCAGGGCTTCGAGGGGCACGGTGCTGTCGGGGTCGGTGCTGGTGAGGGTGACGGCGCCGTACAGCTCGAGGTTGACCAGTAGGGCGCTGCCACCACGGTGGCCGACGGGCATCAGCAGCGGCACTGGGTCGAAGGTGTCCTGCGCCTCACCGTCAGTGCCTGAGGGGTTCGAACTCGGGTGCCGGCGGGTGGCGTAGAGCAGCGGGTGGGCGCTCGCGGGCAGCAGCCAGCCGTGGTCCGTGCTGTGGAAGGGCGCGACGGCCGGAGCGGCGCTCGGTTCGGTCCAGCACAGCTCGAGGCTGCCGTCTGAGTGCTGCCAGAGTGCTTTGAGTTCGGTGCGGGCGCTGTGCCTGTCGGCGAGCAGCAGGGCGAGGCGGACGGTTGCGGCGGTGGTCTCGGCGAGGCGGGCCTGGTAGCGGATGCGCTGCTCTTCCTCGAGCAGCTCGGGGCTGGGGCGTTGGCTGCGGGCGCCGACGGGTCGCCGGCGGGCAGCGACCTTGCGGCGACGGGTGAGTGCTCCGAGCAATCCCAGGGAGGCGAGCGCGAGGGCACCAAGCCCGGCGGCGGTGGCGCTGTCGGACTCCTCATCGCCGGGTTCACCGTCTGGTTGATCGGGCGCCTGTTCCTCCGCATGCTCTGGACTTGCGTCATGCGGCTGCTCGATCGCGTTCCCAACGCTTCGGCCGGGCAAGTCGTCCGCTGCGCGCGGCTGATCACTGATGAGAGGATGTTCGGATCGAGCCGGCGCGACGGGCACGGACGCCACCGGAACCTCGGCGGCATCCGCATCGCTGGAGCCGCTGCCTCGGCTGTGAGCTGTCGGCTCGTGCGGCGCCGTCGAGGGCGTCATCTCCGTGGCGGAGGCTCTGGTCTCTCCTGCCGAAGCTTCGCCGGTCGGCTGGTTGGGGACGCGGTCGATGTCGAGTCTGAGTGCGTCGGCGGGGAGGCGCAGGATCCAGCCGGGATGGATGAGGCTGGCTTTGGTGAGGCGCCGGCCGTCGGGCATGAGGCGGTTGTCGTTGAGGGCGTAGATCTCCCGCCAGCGCAGCCCGTCGCCGAGGTGACGCTCGGCGATGTCCCAGAGGGTGTCGTGGTCGCGGCCGTCCGGTGGCAGGACGCGGCACTCCGGCAGCTCCGTCGCGCCGCCCGGTGTAGCGGCACTAGCCGGTGTGGAAGCCGGTGCCAGTGCGGGGTCGGTCATGGGGTCGGTGAACGCGCTGGAGGTGGCGGGTGCGGTGAGGACCGGAGTGGTGAGGGCGGCGTGCAGCATCGCCGGCGCGGGTGTGGACAGCGCGCCGGGTTGACTGGTCAGCAGCACGCCGGCGATGAGGTGTCCGGCGAGGGCTGTGTTGGCACCGAACAACAGCCCCGAGCAGGGGACCTGCCAGTTCAGGCCGCGGGTCTGCCGGAGCAGCTCGACGCACAGGCTGGCGAGCAGGTGGACGTAGACGAGCCACGCGAGGGTCGCGATGAGCCACAGCAGCGTCCGGTCGTCGACCGGGTTGGTGAGGATGTCGCGGCTACGCAGGGCGGCTGGTGGGTCGAAGGGGCTGCCGGCGGCGAGCAGGAGCACGGCCGGTGGCAGGACGATGGTCGCGGACAGCGCGAGTAGGGCCGCGAGTCGTCGGGCCAGCAGGAGGACGACCGGGTTGGGCTGCTGGATGTGGCGGGCGGTCATGGAGCCTCCGGGTTGCGTGTGCGGATGCCGGTGACCGGCTGCGCGGTGCCGAACGCGTCGGTGCGCAGCGTGTTCACGCCGATCAGGCCGAGCAGGACCGTTGGGGTGCGGCGTCGGACGCGGACCTCGACTTCCTGTCCGGTGGGGGTGTCGCGGATGGTGGCGGTGCAGGTGGCGTCGGGTTCGACGGTCTGGACGTAGCGGCAGGCCGCGGTGGTGGCCCGGGTCGGGTCGAGGCTGCTGCTGCCGCTACCGCGCAGGGTGGAGGTGTCGAGGGTGTCGGCGCCGGCGCGGGCGGCCTGCTCCGCGAGACCGGCGGCGTGCTGCCGGGCGGCGAGGTGGGTGCCGCCGTCGAGGACGAGGCCGCCGAGCGCGAACAGCGCGGGAGTCAGAAGGAGCACGATCACTGCGGCCGCACCGTCATCTCCGCTCGCGGTCAGCGAGCGGGCGCTGGGGGCCGGGCCGGTTGGTCTCACGGCGCGGCCTGTGGGCTGATCTGGCTGCTGTAGGTGTCCAGGGGTGCGGTGGCGTCGGCGGTGAGCGTGGTGCGGCCGGGCAGGCCGGATACGACGAGCTGGGACAGGTCCAGGGCGCAGCGGATCGTGACGTGCACGGTGCCGCCTGGCTGGAAGGTGCTGGTGTCGGTGGTGACCTGCGGGTCGCGGCACTCCAGCTCGGCGCCCTGCAGGTTCGCCAGGGCGGTGTCCTGCGCGGCTCGGCTTGCGGCGGTGGGGGTCGGGGCGAGGCTGGCGGCGCGGGCGGCGTCGCGGACCGCACCGACGAGACGACCGCGGGCGTCGGCGGTCCGACCGAGCCCGACCAGGAACGCCAGCAGCGCGAACAGCAGCGGCGTGATCAGGACGAGCTCGACGGTGAGGGTCCCGCGGTCGTCGCGCACCCGCCCGCGCGTTGGACGCCGCGCCGGCCGCGGGTGACGCTGCGCTGGACGCTGCGTGCGAGTCAAGGCCGGAAGCCTTCAACGGGGGTGCGGCTGCTGCCGCTGACCCGGGCGGTGGTGCCCGGCAGGACACCGATGGTGGTGCCGGTGACGGTCACGGTGACGTACTGGCCGTCGCGGTGGATCGTGACCGTGGGGTCGTGCAGTGCCTGTCCGCCGGTCTGCTGCAGGTAGCGGATGGTCGCGATGCGGATCTGCTCGTCGGTCTCGGGCGACGCGGCTGCGGCCGTGGTGGGGATGAACGGGAGGCTGGCGGTGGCGGTGCGGGCCAGGCGCGCGCCTTGCTGGGCGGCAGCTCCCACCGTGTGCTGGGCGTTCCAGACCAGCGCGGTCTGGACGAGGGTGAAGACCAGCGCGATGAGCGCGGGGGTGAGCAGCACGAGCTCGAGGGCGCTGCTCCCCTCATCCCCGCGCACGTGTCGGCTCAGGGGCCGCGTCCGGTGGCTGGTCATGACGTGGTGTCGGGTCAGCGGGCGCTGGGGGTGGTGACGTCGATGTCGTTGGCCTTGCCTTCGAGCTTGTTGAAGATGATCGCGCCGACGGTGACCGCGATGGCGGCGCCCAGCGCGGTGACGATGACCCATTGGATGGCGTCGCCGCGCTCCGGGTCGTCGCCGGCGAGCCGTCGGGTGTGACTGGCGCGGACGGCGTCGAAGAGCAGTAGCCCGACGGCGATCTCGGGGAACATGCGCAGCAGCCCTGCTCCTGCGGTGTGTGCCGCGGCGGTGCTACGGGTCATGATCTGGCTCATCGTGTGCTCCTTGTCTGGGTGACTCCCGGGCTGGCCTATCGGTGCGGTGCGGTGCGGTGCTGTGCGGGCGTGGCGGTCAGGTAGCGAGAACGCGGGCAACGGCGGGGTAGCCCAGGAACAGCACGAAGCCGAAGCCGAGGACGACTTGGGCGACGAGCATTGACTGGCTCTGTTCGTTGGCGCGGCCTTGTGCGTCGGCGAGTTCGCGATCGCGCAGGCTCGCTGCCTGTGCCCGTAGCGAGGCTTGGGCTTGCGCGCCGCTGGTGTCGACGAGGCGAAGGCGGGTGCTGACGTCGACGAGGTCGGGTAGCTGCAGCTGCTGCCCGAGGCGCCCGAGGGCTTGGGCGGGGGTGAGGCCGTCCGTGCGGGCATCGGCGAGCGCTCCGCGGATACGGGCGAAGGCGGGGCCGGTACCGATGCTCGCGGCGTCGTGCAGCGCCTCGGCGAGGCCGCTGCCTGAGGCCATCCGCATCGCCACGAGGTCGAGGTACGCGCCGACGCTGGCGCGGAACGCGCGGCGTGCCTCGCTGGCCTGCCGGCGCAGGCGCAGGTCGGGCAGGAGGTAGCCGACGACCGCGCCGGTCATGGCCAGCCACAGCGGCACGAGCAGTGGCAGCCCGAGCCCGGCGAGCCGCAGCAGCGTCCAGGCCATCACCGGCAAGAGCAGGCCGGTCAGGCCGGACAGTGCCTTGGCGCCGGAGTGCAGTTCAGCGGGCATGCCGGTGACGGCGAGGTCAGCGGAGACGTCACCGGACAGCCCCGCGAGCCGCCCGTCGCCACGGGAGCCCGAACGGTCGCCGAGGTGAGCGGCGGTGCGCCGCCCGAGCCACCAACGCAGGCGGCCCGTCAGATCCTGGTCGTCCGGCGCTGTTGCTCCGATCGACCGAAGCGACGGGGCGGGCGGCTGGTCAAGACGCTGCAGTGCACTTGCCAGCGTCACCGGTGCGGGCCGCAGACCGGCGACAAGCAGGCACAGGCCCAGGCCGAACCCGGCGCCCAGCAGCAGCGCGAGCGTCATCGTCGAACCCCCGCTCGGTCACTGCCGGCGGGTAGCAGGCGGGGCGTGGCAGGCAGGGCGGACAGCCGGGCGAGCCAGGCGAAACCGACTCCAAAGACGGCGGTGACCAGCGCGAGCATCAGCTGCCCGGCGGCGGTCCGGTAAGGCTCAACGTAGACGGGGTTGCCCAGGCACAGCCCGAGGGCGGTCAGCAGCGTCACGGCTACGACGATCTGAACGGCGCGTCGGGTGCTGCGCCGCTCGGCCTCGATGGTGCGGCGGACGCGGAGTTCCTCCCGCAGGCTGGAGGCGAGGGCGCTCAACACTGCCTCGAGCGCGCGGCCCTGGGCGCGGGTGTTGAGCAGCAGCGCGGCGACGACGAGGTCCGCGCCGCCGTCGGCGAGGTCGTCCCCAAGTGCTCGCAGGGCACCTTCGAGGGGTTCCCGGGCGTTAATCCGTTCCTGCAGCCGCAGCAGTTGGGGTCGCAGCAGGGGGCTGCTGCTGCTGACGCTCGCGGGCAGCGCCTCGGGCAACGCGATGCCGGTGGCGACGAGGTCGCGCAGGCTTTCCGTCCAGGTCGCGAGCGCCTCCAGCCGGGCCGTCGCCAGGCGGGCGCGGCGGGTCCCGCCGAAGACGGTGTCCCAGTACAGGACAAGCACCGCGGTGCCGGCGGCGGCGGCGATCCACCGGGTCACCAGCAGGACCAGCACCGCGGTGCCGGCTGCGGTCGCGAGCCGCCGCAGCTGCGTCCGGGTCACGCGGAACCGGCGGGTGGCGGCAGGCGCCGCGGGGTCGGTACCGCGAAGGCCGATGGTCAGCATGAGCAGGCCCAGGCCTGCGCCGGCGCCGAGCAGCCAGGCCAGCAGCACGTTCGGGTCGCTCATGACCGCCCCCACACCGCAGTCGGTTGCGCTGCGGGTTGGCTGTCGCCCGCCCAGGCAGGTTCGTCGTAACCGGCGTCGCGGAGCCGGGCGCTGCGAGGTGGGCTCAACGGTGCGGCGGGGACCGCGGCGTGCGCGCCAGATGGGGTGGCGAAGACCTCGCTGCTGAGCACCTGCCGGCCGTCGAAGCCGAGGACCTCCCGGACGCTGCTGACGTGCCGGAACACCCGCCCGTCAGGCAGGCGGGTCTTGCTCATGTGCACGACGAGGTCCAGCGCGCCGGCCAACAGCATGCCGCTGGCCTCGACCGGCATCCGATGGGCTGAGGTCAGGGCGTAGGTGCTGATGCGGTCGAAGACGCCGCGGCTGTCCCGGGCGTGGATGGTGCTGAGCGACCCGTCCTCGCCCTGGGTCATCGCGTCGAGCATCGCGACGATCTCGCCGCCGATGACCTCCCCGACGATGAGCCGGTCGGGATTGAGGCGGCGGGAGTGCTCGACGAGCTCGTGCAGCGTGATCGCGCCGATTCCCTCGGCGTTGGGGAGGCGTTCCTCCATCGCCACGACGTCGCGGTGCAGGTCGGGGTGACGGTCGAAGCCGAGCTCGAGGAAGTGCTCGCAGGTCACGATCCGCTCCTCGTAGCTGATCGCGTTACCCAGCGCACGGAGCAGGGTCGTCTTGCCGCTGAAGGTCTCCCCCGACACCACGATGTTGAGCCGAGCCCGCACGGCCGCGTGCAGGAACGCGTGCAGCCGCGCGTCGAAGCTGCCGCGGGCGGCGAGGGTGTCGAGGGTGACGCGCTGCGAGCGGAACAGCCGGATGCTCACCACCGGTCGCTCGACGACGCTCATCAGTGCGCACAGCCGGCTGCCGTCGGGCAGCCGCAGCTCGAGCCACGGGTTCGCGGTGTCGAACGGGCGGCTGGCCAGACCGGAGTAGGTCGCGGCGGTGCGGACCCACTCGACGAGTTCGGCGTCGGAGTCCGCCACGGCCGGTCCCGCGTCGATGCGGCCATCGTCGCGGTAGAGCCAGACCCGGTCGCAACCGTTGATCTCGACGTGCACGCAGCTCGGGTCGGCTAGGATCGGCTCGAGACGCCCGAGCCCGAACAGAGCCGCCTCAACCGCGCCGGTGAGCAGCGCGTCATCCTCGCTCGAGGAAACCGCGGCGTGGCCGTGGAGCAGCTGGGCGCGGCGGTGTTCCTGCACGGCCCGGCTGATCAGGCTGCGCGCGAGCTGCCGCTCGTCGTCGCTGTCGAGGTCCGGCCGGCCGGCTTCGGCGTGCGCGCGGCGGGCGTCTCGCAGTCCCGTCGCGACGGTGGCGCGGAGCTGCTGCACCAGCACGTAGTCGGGCGCCGCCGTCCCCAGGTCCGCTGCGGGAAGAGTTGTGGTGGTGGCTGCCGAGGTCGACGCGCTCGGATCGGCGGGCGCGACGGTCGGGTGCGGGTCGAGCACGGTCATGACCGGACCTCCGCGCCCCACGCCTCGGCCGGCTCCGCCGGATACGGCAGGGTGGCGATGCTGCCGGGGGTGACGGTCCGGGCCGCGAGCAGGGTGTCGTGCAGGTCCCGGGCGACCCGACGGCCGGCCGCGAGCAGCGGGCTTCGGTCCAGCCGTCGGCCCCAGTGCCCGGCCAGCAGCTGCCCGGCGGCCTCGGGGTCGTGCGGCAGCCTCCCGACCCACAACGGAGCGGAGCCAGCACCGACCCCGCTGCCCACGCTTACGCCCGGACCAGTGACCGCGGCTGTCACCTCGTGCTGCTCGCGTTCGGATCCGATCACCAGCAGACCCACCCGTGCCCGCCGGGTACGCAGCCCTGCGAGCAAGTCCCGTGTGTGCGCGACCGCGGGGACGTCGGGACGGGTGACGACGATCGTCATGACGGACGCGTCGACGAGCTGCCACGACGCGGAATGCGGCAACCGCCCGAGATCGAGCAGCACCAGGCCCGGGTGGGCACGGACCGTCGCGGCGAGCTGCGGCCAGGACGGTGTCAGCGCGTCGGCCTGCGCCGGCGATCCGGGGCCCACCAGCAGCGGAAGTCCGCCGGGCAGCGCCTGGGCGTGCGCAAGCAGGCCGCGGTCGGCCGGTCCACTCGCGGTGCGGTGCGCGGCGAGCAACGACACCAGACCCAGGTCCGCCCTGAGCGGCGCAGTGACCGGGTCGGTCAGGGCGCAGCGCAGGTCCCCGCCGGCAGGGTCCGCCTCGACCAGAACCGTGCCGGGCAGCAAAACGGTCAGCAGCAGAGCGCTCGCCGTGACGCCCGGTGCGCCCTTCGCACTGACCAGCGCCACCGGGGTACCCACAGAGGATGCGCCGTCGCCGAGGTTCACGGGGTCACCGGCAGCAGGGTCACAGCGACCGCGCCCGCCGCACTGGCCTGCGCCACCGGCGGCGCTGCGGCCTGCGGGACCTGCACGGACAGGACCACCAGCCCATTGGCGCTCTCGGTAGCCACCGACACCACTCTGGCCTTCGCGACCAGGACAGCGGGCTCGGCGGTACGCGTCGGGTCGGCGGTGGTGACGACGCGCAGCAGCATCACGTCGCGCCCAGGGACCGCCTCCGCCGGTACGCCTCCCGGTTTGACCGCGACCGCGACGAGCTGCAGTCCCGCGGCGGGCAGCGGCGCGGCGCTCAGCATGCGGCTGTTCAGCAGCGTGCCCGCCGGCAGACTCGCGGTCGCGGTCTGCCCGACCAGGGCACTGAGCCCGTCAGCCGACAGTGCGGTCAGCCCGCTGCCGTCGAGCTCAGCGACCCGCAGGTCCTCGAGTGTGAGGACCTGCCCGGCCTGCACGTCACGAGCCAGCGCGATCACCCGGGTGGTGTCCTGACCGGCGAGGACGACGCCTGCACTGGCCGTCGCGCACACCAGCACCAGCAGCACACCGCCGGCAGCCAGAGCTGGTCGGCGCTGCCGCCGCACCCGCGGCAGCCGGCCACCATCCAGGGATGCAGCGGTCGGTGGTGGCAGCGGCCCCGCGAGGCCTTGCGGTACCCAGCCGCCCGAGGCGGGGGTGGGGATCTGGGTGGTCGTCATCTCGCGGGCTCCGCTCTGGTCGCGTACTGGGCAACGCCTTGCTTCTGTGTTCTGCGGGTCAGCCGCTGCCGCCGGTCACGACCGTCTGCCGCTGCGCCACCGCCAGGGGGAACGAGCTCGTGCGGGACAGCCGCGGCAGGGTGCCGCCCGACCCGCCGCTGCCGCGCCAGGTGACCTCCCACACGGTGGTGACCGTGACGGTGAAGAACCGGTCGTTGACGTCCGGCCCCGTCTGCGGCTGCCCGGCGCTGCTGCGCCGGTAGGTGTAGGAGCAGTCCGTCGACTGCACTCCCTCCGGACGCGACCGGTCATACGGCGTGCCTGGCCCTGCGCACACCAGTGGAGCCGAGCCGTCCCCCGGATCCCACGACGTCGACACCGGCGTCGCCGTCACCTCCGCCCACACCGGCCCAGCCTGCGTCCGCTGCCGCAGCACCCGCCACGAGCCGGTCTCCACCCACCACCACGTCGGCAGGTTCACCAGCGCTTGGCCGGCGGGGCTTTGGCCCACGGCCGGTGCCGGCAGCTGTAGACGGCTGATCGCGTTCCTTGCGAGAGAGCCTGCGAGGCGCGCGTCCGGGGGAACGGCGTCGCTGGCGGGCGGGACGTAGACCCCGATGAAGGTCGAGCCGTCGGAGCACCTCACGTCGTACCAGGTGCCGCCGGGTTCGCCGGCCCCGAGCCACTCCCAGAGCGACTGGGCGTACGGAGACTCCTCGGTCCACGTGCACCTCGGACCGTCGTTGTCCGACGCGGCCGCGCCGTTGCCTGGCGACGGCGGTCCGCCGGCCGATCCCGGGGCGGTCACCGAGGTGTCGATGTAGCCGCCGAACATGTCTCCCTCGACTGTGACGGGATCATCAGCCCAAGCAACCCGAGGCACGGCGAGGGGCGCGAGGCAGATCAGACAGGCGACCGCCACGCGCCCGGTCAGCATGGCGACTTCGCGTAGTCGATGAAGAAGACCTTCCACAGGCCTCCCGGCTGCTTCTTCATCGTGACGCTCACGTGGTTGCGCGCGACACCTTTGGTAAGCCGCTCTCCCGTATCGCGTTTGGCTAGACCGGCTTGACGACCGTCCTGACAGTCTCGAACTAGGGCCGTCGTTCCGTCCGGGTTCACTCGTGCAAGCGGCCGCGGGATGGCGGCGCCATAGAACACCTGACCCTTGCCGTCGGCCTGGGTCATCCCGAACAAGATCGACTTCAGCGCCGGATCGACCGCGAGTTCGGCCAGAACTGA
The DNA here is from genome assembly GCA_030697205.1 of Mycobacteriales bacterium. Taxonomy (NCBI): domain Bacteria; kingdom Bacillati; phylum Actinomycetota; class Actinomycetes; order Mycobacteriales; species Mycobacteriales bacterium. Next base: position 56,265 of record JAUYQP010000046.1, on the reverse strand, counting down.
TCGCCGATCCGCGGCCGGCATCTTGCTGACTGGGGTCAGGCTCGCCCAGAACTCGCGGTACTGAACGAGCAGCTCCGCCGTCTCGTCGGCTGGAGTTGGCGTTGAGGTTGCCGATGGAGCGGCGGTCGAGCTCGGCGTCGGGGCACTCGTCGCCTCACCGGCACAACCCGACAGCAGCACTGCCAGAGCGGATCCGACAAGAACGCTTGTGCGCCGTGAGCGGGACGGATGGCCGCACGGCGTCGGCGCCTGAAGGCGCCTCGCCAGCGGCGTCTGGGAAGAAGCGCTCATCACGCCTCCCGCCGGTCCGTCGGAGCGAGGAAGATCGCAGTCTTTCCGTACATGTCGGGTTCGTGTCAACTCGCCCTCCCTCCGCTCCACGTGCGCACGACCACGAGGCTGGGCTTCAACCGCTCCAAAAACGTGACCAAACGCTCCAAGCAAAGCGTCGGGATCCCACCTTCAGCACGGCGCTGACGGATCTGTGGATAACTCCCAGGCGCGGATCGTGCTGGTCCGTTGCGGCCGCGAAGGGTCGGGAGCCGTCCGCCAGACCCGACCGCTCCACCTCATGTGCGGCGCCCCGCTGGACCGGCCGCTGAAGGCAGCGGCGTGGCCGTGGAGCGGTTGGTCACGATCGTGGAGCGGTCGATGTCGACCGTGCCGACCATGAGCGACTCATGGGATCTCAGCCTCAGCATCGACGCGCACGGCCACGACGACACCGCGGTGACGGTCGCGCCTGCCGGCGGCTCAGGGCGCCCGCATCTGAAGGTCCGTGCCGGCACGGTGGTCGTGCACTGCATCGATGGGGCGAGCGCCATGAGCGCCGCCCGCGCCTGGGCCGCCGCCCAGCTGTCGGCCGCCGAGTGGCAGCCCACGTTGCGCGACATCCGGCGACCGGCGCCACCAGTCGGATCCGGGGCGGCCTATCCCGCCGGGTCGATAATCTTCGAAGGCCGGCAGCCCTGGCACGTCGACCGCGTCGGTCATGCCCTGGCCATCACGGTCGGGCCGCTGCAGGTACGGGCCTACGACATGACCGCGCTGGAGACCCACATCCGCGCCTGGACCCAGGCTGCGGCGGTTGCAACCCGAGTGTTCCCCGGTCGCGCCGTGCCGTTCGCCCGGGTCCTCGAGCAAGAGCGACAGGCGCGGCTGCGCGCCGTCGACGAACCCATCAACCGCCGATACCGCCGACTCGACGGCCGTCAGCCAGGCCTCCCCCAGCCGGACGGGAAGGGCCTCGAGCCCCCCGCGCCGGGCCTGCCAGGCACTGGGCCGGCCAGATGACGACATCCACAACCTGCCTCGCCGCGGCACCACTGCCGATCTCAGCCCCCCACCGTCGCCCGACCAAGACGGCGCTCCGGGAGGAACGATGACCACACCAACAAGCGGCGCACCTCCTCGTGGGCCGTACCACCTGCTCGCCCTGACCACCGTCCGAGGCGGTGGACGCCCGGTCGCATGGCGGCATCTCGGCCACCACGAGGACCTCGAGACCGCGGTACGAGCTCGGATCGAAGACGTCCTCGAACAGCTCGCCCTCAACGACGGCTGGCTGATCAACTCACAGCACCTCATCGTCGGCCCCGGTGTCGACGGCCCCGCGACGCTGCACAGCTACGTCAGCGAGGTTGGCGCCGACCCGGGCGACGACAAGGTGCCGAGCCCGCACAACGAGCCGGCGCTGCGCCACTGGCTGCTCAACGCACACAGCCTGACGTACTGACCGTGCCTTATGCGGATGCTGCATCGGTCGTAGACCTGGCGAGCACCCGTCGCAACACTGCGCGCATGAACACCGAGCAGTTCCGCACGTTCCTCGTCGCCGCAGAGGAGGGAACCGCTACGGGCGCCGCCACGCGGCTCGGCAGATCCCAGTCCGCGGTCAGCCGTGAACTCGCCGCGCTCGAGGAGATACTCGGCGTCCCTCTGTTCCGGCGCCGACCGCGCGGTCTCGAGCTCACTGCTGCGGGCCGGGCGATGCTCAGTCCGGCGCAGGACGTCGTGGACGCGGTCGACGCGATGTTCAAGGCCGTCGCCGACATGTAGCTCTGCGCGGCAGGATGAGCGCGTGAGCGACCGCGCCTGCTCCATCCCGAGGTGCGGGCAGCCGGTCGTGGCGCGGGGGTGGTGCCGGTCCCACTACGACCGTTGGGAGAAGTACGGCGACGCGACCCACCCGGGTCGACCTGGGCGCGGCGTGTGCGGCGTCAACGGCTGCGGCCGGCCACACAGCCAGCACGGGCTGTGCCGCGGTCACTACGACCGAGTCCGCCGAACCGGCGAACCCGGACCCGCCATCTTCCGACCGGCGCGGGTGCCGGCGACCGGCTCGTGCGCAGCCGCCGACTGCACCGCCGACGTCGTGACCATGGGGCTGTGCCAGCGGCACTACGACGGCGACCGTAGAGCGCGGCACCGGCAGTGACGTCTCTGCGCCCTCGCCCCCGGGGCGCTCTCGGATCCCGATGCCAGGTTGTCCACAGGCCCTCCCCGAGGCTCTCGGATCCGGTCTAACTTCCTGACGCGTGGACGTCCGGCGTCATGGCCGCACCTGAAGGACCCGCGAAGCGCTCGGCTGCATGTGTGGAGGAGGCCTTGCCGCGGGTGCTGGATCGTGCAGATCGGCGCCGGACGTCCACCCGACTTGATGTAGTAGGTCATGACGTTGTTGCTACCTGAAGGCCTGCACGAGCAGATCGCTGCGGGCGGCCGGGACCTCCGGCCCCAACGGCCGTAACCGGCGCTCCTGGACAGGTCGGATCGGTGCGCGACGGACGCGATTACACCGGGGCGGGTGCAATCACGTGGAGGCGGAACCCGGACCACGCCATCGGGCAAGACGTGCGGGGCGACCCGGCCACTATCCACCTGCTGCCGCCGGCGGGCGAGCGTGTCCACGAGGTGCTAGCGGACCCGCCCGCCGGGTGACCGACTGATCTACCGGCGGAACGACCGGAACAGCGCCCAGACCGCGCACCTGCGGCACAGGAACACCCCGGGCGTGCTCCCGAGCTCGGCCACCTTCGACCGCGGCATCGGCCTCGCGCAGCAGCCGCACGGCACGGTCGCCCTCGTCGGCGCGGTCACCGGGCGCCGTCGAGCGCTTCGACGAGCTGCTGGACGGTCGGCGCGCCGCGCAGTCCGTCGGGGGTCCGGAAGACCCGGCAGGACAGCCCGACCGGGTCGTCCTCCTCGGCGAAGGGGTCCGTGCCGTCGAGCAGAACCGTCGGCAAACCGCGGAACCTGAGCCGCTCGGCGTCTTCGGGCGTCGTCACCTCGACGAGCGCGACGTCGGCGTCGACGCCGGCCAGCGGCAGCGCCTGGCGGAGCCGGGCGTCGGTCTCCTGCCAGTTGGGGCAGCCGGAGAACCACAGCAGCTCGACCTTCACGCCCCGACGGTACGCAACTACGGGACGTCGCGGTCGGGACCTTCGGCCCATGCCCGCGCAGCCGTACGGGTGCACGATGAGGGCGAGCCCGAACGACCGGCAGGCCCGTCCCGCCGGCACCGGGCCCGAACGACGAACCCCGAAGGGGTTGGTCTCCATGAACCACGACAAGCACCCGTACTGGCTGCTCGGCATCGTCGCGGTGGGAGCCGTGCTGGTCCTGACCGGCAACGTCGGCGGCTGGCTGTTCCTGCTCTGGCCCGCGGCCTGCGTCGCGATGATGGTCTGGATGATGTGGGGCATGCGCGGCATGGCCGCCGCGCCCGCACCCGTCCCGCCGGAGCACACGCACGACGACGGCCTGACGCACGCGCACAGGTAGCGGACGCCGGCCCGCGGGGGCTTCCCGCAGGGCCGCCCGGCACGTCCCAGGCAGACCCCGGAGGTCGCCATGAACACCCCCCGTCTCTCGCTCCTCATCAGCTCGGTACTGGTCGTCCCGCTCGCGCTCGTCGTCGGCGCCGGACCTGCCACCGCAGAGCCGCCCGCCAAGCCGTTCGGCTCGCACGTCTCGTCCTGCGCGCAGCACGCCGGCTTCACCGGAGCGCACAACCCGAGCCACCACCGCGGCCCGGCCGCCACGCACGACATGAGCGCCATGCACTGCATGCACCACTGATCGAGCACGCCACCCGGCTCGACCCAGGAGGACCGCATGAGCGAGACCCACCCCGACCAGTCGCCCGACCCGACGGGCAAGCAGCTCCGGGACGCCCGCCGGCACGCCCACGGCGTCCAGAAGGACAGCAAGCCCGAGGGGGGCGGCAGCAAGAAGGACCGCAAGGGCATGCGCGACAAGAAGGGCCGCAAGGGCAAGGGAGACCCGAAACCGTGACGCGCCCGGCCACGGCCCGGCGCCCGCTGGTGCCGCGGGCGCTGCGCCGCCGGGCCCGCAGGCTCCGCGCCAGGTCCCGCCTGCGGGCGGCGAACCTGCGCGGCACCGGGGCCACCCTGCGCCGCCGTGCCGAGGCCCCAGCACTCGGTCCAACCGTCCCGGAGCCCGAGGGCGTGGAGACGACGTACGGCGCGCCCCGGACGCTGCTGACGGTGACCGTGAAGCGCGACAACCCGCAGTGGCTCGACCTTTACGGCCACTGGTGGGTCGAGGCGGGCGAGCGGAGCTGGGGCTGGTGGCCGCGCGAGATCCCCGTCGGCGTGCGCCAGCTCGCGCACGGCACCGACGGCGTCCTCAACGGCACCGGCCTCGTCGGACGCAAGGGGACCTGGCAGCGCGACCCGCAGCACGGGCGGCACGCGGCGCACTCGTTCCACCCCGTCCTCGTCGAGCCGATCACCGACGCCGAGGTCGTGGCGCGGCTCCAGGCGTACGCCGACGGCTACCGCGGCGAGTGGCGGTGGGCGTGGACCCGGCGCAGCGTGCACGACACCTGCCGGACGTTCCAAGACGGCCTGCTCGCCGCCGGCGGACTGACCGAAACGCTCCAGGACCTGCCGAGCCGAGGCAGCGGCTGCCCGTTCCTCTACCCGCCCCGGACCGTCCTGTGGCGCGCGCAGGACCTCCTCGACGCCGCCCGCGGACGGCTCGCCCCGAAGGCCGGGTCCGGCGGCGACACGGACCGGTCGGCGCAGGTGCTGTCGACGTACGAGCGGGTCGCCGGGCGGTACGACCGGTACTGGAGGCGGCTCTGGCTCCTCGTCGCGGGCCGCGCCGCCGAGCAGGCGATGCTCCAAGCGGTCATCCGCGCCGCCGCCGGCAGCACCGACGCCGGGCGCCCGCTGGTGCTCGACGCCGGCGCCGGCACCGGGGCCCTGTCCCGACGGCTTGCGCGGGCCCTCCCGGACGTGCACCCCGTGCTGGTCGACGTCTCGCCGGGGATGCTCGCCCGCGCCGCCGACCTGCACGACCCACGCGCCGTCGCGTCGGTGCAGGCGTTGCCGTTCCCCGACGGCACGTTCGACGTCGTCATGTCCGCCTGGGTCATCGAGACCGTCGACGACCCCGCAGCCGCCGTCACCGAGATGCTCCGCGTGCTGCGGCCCGGCGGCCTCGTCGCGTACTCGTTCTGCTCAAGGCCGGTCCGACGCCGGGACCGGTGGCGCACCGGCCCGACGCGGGCGGTCGTGCACGCGCTGTTCGCCGGTCACTTCCTACGCGATGAGCAGACGCCGTTCCACGACTGCGCCACGTCGCGACGGAGCTCGTTCGGCTCCGGGGCGGCCACCGTGGTGCTGCTCGGGAAGTGCTGCACCGTCGCCGCCGCCGCGACGCAGGGCGCTTTGCCGGCGGAACGGTCCAGCTAGCGCTGGAACATCCGTGCGGTCGCACGGTTGTACGGATGGAGAGGAAGGAGGTCCGCATGGCGACAGACCACGCCCACCCCGTGGACCCGAAACGGGTCGCCGCCGCGAAGGCCCGGCTCATCGACACCGAGGAGGCCGGGCGCCTCGCCGGGCTCCTGGGGCTGCTCGCGGACCCGACCCGCGCCCGGATCCTCTACGCCCTGGACCTGGTCGACGAGCTCTGCGTCGGCGACCTGTCGCTGGCGCTGGAGGCGACCGAGGACTCCGTCGGTTACGCCCTGCGCGTCCTGCGGACCGCCGGGCTGGTCAGCACCCGCAAGGACGGTCGGGTCGTCTACTACCGCCTCTCCCACGGCTTCCCCGAGCCGCTTCGCGACCACTGCCTGCGCGCCCTGGTCGACCTGTCCCGCACCGTCGCCGACACCGACGACTAACAAGAGGAGCGTTCATGAACGCCACTGAGATCGCCGTCGTCATCGGCGGCATCGCCGTCATCGCCGCGCTCGCCTGGTACTTCTTCGCACCGCGCAAGGCCGTCGGCGCCCAGCTCGAAGGGGGCCGGCAGGTCGTCGACATCACGGTCCGGGGCGGCTACTCCCCGAACCGCGTCACCGTCGAGGCCGGCAAGCCTGTCCGGTTGCGCTTCGACCGGCAGGAGAACAGCGACTGCTCCGCCCGGGTCGTGTTCCCGGATCTGCGCAAGAGCGCGTCGCTGGCCGCGTTCGGCACCACCGTGCTCGACCTCGACATCACCGAGCCGGGCGAGTACTCCTGGGCCTGCGGCATGAACATGCTCCACGGCACCCTCATCGCCGAGGCCCCAAGCAGCAGCGCCGACGGCGGCGGCGCCCCCGAGCGCAGCACGACGCCGGCCGCCGACGCGCACCAGCACGGCGCCGGGCATGAGACCGCCCGCGCGGTCGGCGTAGGACCGCGGCTGGACGCCGGCCCGGCCCGCGAGCGCGCGGAGTTCGCGCTGCCCGGCGCTCTCCGGAGCCTGCCGACCGACGTCGCCCGCGCCGAGGCCAGCCTGCAGGCCCTTCCCGGCGTCGAGAGCGCCCAGGTGAACTTCGGCATGGAACGAGCCGTCGTCATGTACGACCCCGACATCACGACCGCCGACTCGCTCACCGACGCCGTCGCGAAGGCCACCGGCTTTAAGGCACGGCTCCGCGCCGAGCCGGGCAGCGAGAGCACCGAGGACGCCGAGGCCGCCGACCGCAAGGCCGAGGTCAAGGACCTCAAGATCCGCGTCGGCCTGGGCGCGCTGCTCACGGCCCCGGTGCTGTACGCGGCGATGGTGATGGGCCTGTTCGGAGAGCAGTACGTGCCGGATGTCCTGATGAACCGGTGGGTCCAGCTCGCCCTGACGCTGCCGGTGTTCCTCTGGATCGGCTGGCCCATCCACGCCACCGGCTGGCGGGCCCTGCGCAACCGCAGCGCCGAGATGAACAGCCTCATCGCGCTCGGCACCCTCGCCGCGTTCGGCTACAGCGTCGTCGCGACCGTCGTCCCTGACGTATTGCCCGAAGACACGCGGGAGGTCTACTACGAGGTCGTCTCGTTCATCGTCACGGTCATCCTGCTCGGGCGCCTCGTCGAGGCCCGGGCCCGCGCCGGCACCGGCGACGCGATCCGCGCCCTCGTCGGGCTCGTCCCGGCCACCGCACGGGTCGTCCGCGACGGCCTGGAGGTCGAGATCCCGGTCGCGGACGTGAAGGTCGGCGACCAGCTCAAGGTGAAGCCGGGCGAGAAGATCCCCGTCGACGGCGAGCTCGTCACGGGCACCTCGAACGTGGACGAGTCGATGGTGACCGGCGAGAGCGTCCCGGTCGCCAAGGCCGCCGGCGACGAGCTGATCGGCGCGACGGTCAACCAGACCGGCGCGTTCACGATGCGCGCCACCCGCGTCGGCAGCGACACGGCGCTGGCGCAGATCATCAGGCTCGTCCAGGAGGCCCAGACGTCCAAGGCCCCGATCCAGCGGGTCGTGGACAAGGTGTCGAGCTACTTCGTCCCGGCGGTGCTGTTCCTGGCCGTCGCGACGTTCGTCCTGTGGTTCGTCCTCGGGCCGGAGCTCCCGCTCGCGGTCGTCGCGACCGTCAGCGTCCTGATCATCGCGTGCCCGTGCGCGCTCGGCCTCGCGACACCGCTGTCGATCATGGTCGCTACCGGGAAGGGCGCGCAGTCCGGTGTCCTGGTCAAGAGCGCCGAGGCGCTAGAAACCGCGCACAAGCTCCACACGATCGTGCTCGACAAGACCGGCACCATCACCCGCGGCAAGCCCTCGCTCACAGACGTCGTCACCGTCGACGGGCAGGACGAGGACGAGCTGCTCCGCCTGGTCGCCGCCGCCGAGGTCGACAGCGAGCACCCCCTCGCGTCGGCGATCGTCACGGGCGCCCGCGACCAGGGCCTGGACCTGCCGGCGGTCACGACGTTCGACTCGGTCACCGGCAAGGGCGTCCGCGCCACCGTCGACGGGCGCGAGCTGCTCATCGGCAACGCCCGGCTCCTGCGCGACGCGAGCATCGACACGGCAGGGCTCGACGCGCACGCCGACCGGCTCGCCGACGAGGGCAAGACCCCGATGTACGTCGCCGTCGACGGCAAGGCCGCCGGGCTCGTCGCCGTCGCCGACACCGTCCGGCCGGACAGCAAGGCCGCTATCCGCAGACTGCAGGACATGGGCCTGGAAGTCGTGATGATCACCGGGGACAACCCGCGGACCGCGAACGCCGTCGCCCGGCAGGTCGGCATCACCCGCGTCCTCGCGGAGGTCCTGCCGGACCAGAAGGCCGCAGAGGTCCGCGCGCTGCAGGACGAGGGCAAGGTCGTCGCGATGGTCGGCGACGGCATCAACGACAGCCCCGCGCTCGCCCAGGCCGACGTCGGCGTCGCCATCGGCACCGGCACCGACGTCGCGATCGAGGCCGCTGACGTGACCCTCATGTCCGGCGAGCTCAAGGGCTTGGTCACCGCCGTCGCGCTGTCCCGCGCGACGATGCGCAACATCCGGCAGAACCTCGTCCTGGCGTTCGGCTACAACGCCGCCGCCATCCCGATCGCCGCCGGGCTGCTCTACCCGTTCACCGGCGCGCTGCTGTCGCCGATGATCGCCGCCGGGGCGATGGCCCTGTCGAGCATCAGCGTCGTCCTGAACGCCGCGCGCCTCAACGCCTTCACGCCGCCCGTCGTCGCCGCCGACGTCCCACCGACCGCCGGGACCGCGACGACGGCCCGCCAGACCGCCCGGACTCGCGGCTGATGGCTGACGGCGACGGGGACCGGGCGGTGCGGCAGTCCGCGAACCTGGCCCGGCATCTCAACGGCCAGCACCCGACGACGGTCCTGCTCCTGGCCCGGCACGCCCCGGGCGGCAGGCCCGACGCGGCCGCCGCCGAGCTGACCGGCGCCGACGACGATGGCCTGACGCTCACGGCGACCACGCCGGACGGCGAGGTCGTGCTGCGGCTGGCCCTGCCGGACGGGCCGGACGTGCGCGGGCGTATCGGGGCGCTGCTCAAGGCGACCCGCGCGGGGCTGCCCGACGACGGGTCTGTGCCGCTGACGTCGCTGGAGGAGCAGATGGCCGGCGGCGGACGCGGACCGCACGGCAGCGCCGCGCAGCACTAGCGCCTCGACCGGCGACACCTGGGCAGGAGACCTACCGTGACAAGCATGGGCATGACGGCACCCGGGGCTCGCGCTGCGACGCGCGCCCTCGCGGTGCTCGCCGTCCTGCTCGGGCTCCTCGCGATGCACGGCCTCGCCAGCACCCACCACGCCTCAGCCGCCACGACCGCCACCCCACGCGACGCCGCGCAGCACCAGGCCGCGACGACCGCTCCCGAGCAGCACCAGCACGCAGCCGTCCCGGCCGTCGTGCCCGAAGCCGCCGCGGTGGCCGCGCCCGCGGGCTCCGGCTGCGACGACGACTGCCCGGACCTGGCGGTGCTCTGCCTAGCGGTGCTGACCGGCGCTGCGCTGCTCGCGGTGCTGCTCGCCGACCGCCGCGCGCCGCTCCTCGCGACACCGCCCCGGCACCGCCTCGTCGAGAGGGCGCCGCCCGAGACCGTCCCCCGACCGCCCGACCCCGTGAAGGAGCTCTGCGTCAGCAGGACGTAGGCCGACCGCCCCCGCGCCCCCGCCGTCGGGCGCCGACGGCACGACCGGCACGTCCCCCCTGACCTCAGACACCCTGAACGGAGCACCACCATGAACAAGCGCCACCTCACCGCGTCCGCGATCCTCGCGTCCGCGCTCGTCCTCACCGCCTGCGGCAACGGCGGCAACGACACCGCCGGCAGCACCGGCAACAACGGCGGCGGCACCAGCGCCGAGACCGCGAAGGGCAACGACGCCGACGTCGCGTTCCTGGTCGGCATGACGCCGCACCACGAGCAGGCCGTCGAGATGAGCGAGATGGTCCTCGCGGCGGACCCGCCCGCCGAGGTCGCCGCCATCGCGAACCAGATCAAGGACGCGCAGTCGCCCGAGATCGAGCAGATGAAGACGATGCTTGAAGACCTCGGCGAGGAGCCCGCCGAGGGCGGCCACAGCGGCGGGCACAGCGCCGGGATGGCCGGGCACGGCGGGATGATGAGCGAGGACGAGATGGCCGCGCTCATGGACGCGACGGGCACCGACGCGGCCCGGCTCTACCTCGAAGGCATGGTCAAGCACCACCAGGGCGCCATCGAGGCGAGCGACACCGAGATCGCCGACGGCCAGTACGAGCCCGCGATCGAGCTCGCGAAGAGGATCAAGACCGCCCAGCAGGCGGAGATCGCCGAGATGCAGGCCCTGCTCAAGGACCTGTAGCCCTGCGGCTCGGGCGCGGACCGCTGGTCGGCGCCCGAGCGGCGGGATCTGCGGCCCTGGCTTCTCGGGCCGGGGCGGGGGACGGTGAGGCAGGAGGGCCCCGATGACCGCACGGATCAGGAGGCACCCCGTCGCAGCCGCCCTGCTCGCCGCCGTCCTCGTCCTCGGTGCCGTCTGGGCCGTCAAGCTCGGCCAGGTCGCGCTCGGGGCCCGCTCGAACGCTGACTACTGGTCCCAGCCTCAAGGGGAGACCGGCGGGCTGCTGTACGTCGCGCTCGGCGACAGCGCCGCGCAGGCGGTCGGTGCAAGCGACCCGCAGCACGGCTACGTCAGCCTGCTCGCCGATCGGCTCCGCGACAGCACCGGCAAGCCCGTCGAAGTCGTAAACCTCAGCAAGAGCGGCGCCCGCATCAAGGACGTCCTCGACACCCAGCTACCTGCCCTCGCCGCGCTGGGCAGGACGCCGGACGTGATCACCGTTGCGATCGGCGGGAACGACGTCCGCGCCTACGACCGAGCCACGTTCGCCCGCGAGGCCGACCGCCTCGCCTCAGCGCTCCCCGACGGGACCTACGTCGCCGACGCGCCGTACTTCATGCACGGACGATGGGAGCGCGACGCCGACCAGGCCGCCGCCCTGCTCCGACAGGCCGCCGCGGAGGAGGGGCTGCGGCCCGTGGGGCTGCACGCCGCTCTCAAGGCCCAGGGCTGGAAGGCGATGCTCACGCAGTTCGCCGCGGACTGGTTCCACCCGAACGACCGCGGCCACCGGGTCTGGGCCGACGCGTTCTGGCACGCGATGGCCGACGACGCCGCTCGGCTCTAGCCGCCGGCCTCGGCGTACCGCGTCGTGAACGTCCTGCCGCCGTCCCCGCTGACGACGATCCCCCTGCCGGCGACCGCGACGTGCAGCCGCGGCTTCCCGGCGACCGCGTCGACCGCCAGGGCCTCCGGCTCGCCGCCCGCAGACCCGCTCCGCTGCCAAGACGCCCCGCCGTCGCCCGACCGGTGGACCGTCCCGTCCCCGGCGACGCCGAACAAACCTGCGCCCTGCTGCCACGCCACCACCGCGAGCGACGGCGCGCCGGCGAGCGACGTCCACGTCCTGCCGCCGTCGACGCTGAGCTGCGGCCCCTGCGGCGTCGTCGCGACGACCTTCTCGGGGTCGGCGGGGTCGACCGCGAAAGCGAGCAGCTGGAGACGTGACCGGCGGTCCCACTCCTTCTTGTCCTCGGTGACCATGAAGGTGCCGGACGTGGAGTCGTAGCCGTAGACCTGGCCGTGCGCGGCAGCCAGGGCGTGGAAGTCGGCCGCGCCGTGCAGGCTGATCCGGTCCCACGTCACGCCGGCGTCGTCGCTCTCGATCAGCCCGAGCAGCGGCGGGCGGACGTCGTCCTCGCGGAAGTCGGGGTGGCCCGAGCCGATGAACCGACCGGGGCCGACGACGGAGAAACCCATCGTGTCCTGCGCCCGGTTCGCGACCCGCTCGGCGTCGCCCTGCTCGGGGATCTTGAAGAGGCCGGAGTGCGTCGCTGCGTACAGCGTCCCGTCGCCCGGATCGACCCCGAGGCCGTGGACGTGCACGACGCCGGTCTCGACGTCGAGCGGCGGGAGCGGCCCTGCCCCGACGGCGGCCCGGTCGGTCCCGGCGGAGCAGCCGGCGAGCAGCAGGGGCAGCAGGGCCGCGGCGGCGCGGCGGGCTCGGGTGCGCACTTCCCGAGCGTAGGCGGGCCCGGGCCGCGCGTCCTGGCGGCTGGGCACTGTCAGCGGTGCCCTGCGAGGAACGCGTCGCGGCATCCCTCCGAGCAGAACAGCCACTCGCGGCCCGCGGCCGCGGCGGCGATCGAGCCGGGCCCGACCGTCATGTGGCAGACCGGGTCGATGAGGCCGTCCTGCGTCCCGAGCGGGAGCGACCAAGCCTCGATCGGGCCCGCGATGTGCCGCAGCGGACGGGCGCCGAGCGGCACAGCGTCGCAAGCGGTCGTGCCCGCCTCGGCGACGGCGGCGGCGGTCATGAGCAGCTCTCCGGGCGCGGCGATCCCGGCGAGCCTGGCGGCGACGTTGACCGTGTGGCCGAGCACGTCGTCGCCGTGCGCGGTTCGGACCAGCAGCACCGGCCCGCAGTGCACCCCCGCCCTCACGCGGAGGCAGAGCTCGGCGTCGCCCTGCTGCTCTACGCCTGCGCGCAGCGCCGCGAGCATCCCAGCGGCGGACGGCGAGACCAGCAGGGCGCCATCGCCGAGGTGCTTCACGCACTCGACGTCGAGGGTGGCCGTGCAGGCGGCGTCGAGTGCGCCGACGAACGCGTCGTGGACGTCGGCGGCGTAGTCGTCGCCGTGCGCCTGCGTCATCGCGGTGAACCCGGCCAGGTCCACGAACGCGACGCACCGCCAAGCACGCCGTCGCCGTCCTGCGTGGTCGGTCACCTCGCCATCATCGGCTCGCTCGGCCCACGTCGTCGCCGCGGTCACGCGAAGGCGCGAGAGCGGCGGGCCAGCCGCAGGCACGCCACTAGCAGGGCCGCGCAGACGGCCAGGAGCGCGGCGCCGGCGGCGTTGCGGGTGCCGGCGTCCGCCGCGACCGGCGGCGCGTAGAGCGGGCGGACCTCGGTGTCGGTCTCGCCCGGTGCGGCGGGCAGCCACGCCTCCAGGGCGGTGCCGTCGTCGTCGCGGGCCTCGGCGTAGACGAACCACCGGCCCTCGCCGAGCCCGTCGACCGTGCCGTCAAGGCGACAGCCGCCGGGCGCGTCCTCGACGCGCAGCGGACCGTGCAGCGCCTGGCCGGCCCGTCGGGCGACAGCCCCGCCGGCGGTCAGCCCGTCGCACGCGCCGGGGAGCTCCATCGTGATCCGGGCGGTCCCGCCCTCGCGCGCAACGGTCAGCTCGCCCTCGCGGAGCTGCTCGCCCTGGCCGGGGTCGTGCGCCCATGCCGCGTCCTGGCCGGGGACCGCGCCGACCGCCAGCGCGAGCGCTGCGACGACGACCGCCGTCCGCGCCGCCGCCGCGCGGGAGAGGCGCAGGTCGCCGTGCGCCAGGGCGACCAGCAGCCCCGCGAGGGCCCCGAGCGCGACCGACCCTGGGAGCAACGCCAGCGGGACGAGGGTGGTGACGTCGGCCTGGAGCCGCAGGAACGGCCACCACACCAGCGGCACAGCGGCGCCGAGCAGGATGAGCCGCAGGACCGGCCCCTTGTCGCGGAGCAGCGCGGCGAGCGCGAAGGCAACGACGACCGGCGGGACGAGGGTGAGGGAGAACCCGGCCGCGGCGAGGAACGCGACGGTCCCGGCGCGCAGGAGCGTATAGACGACTGCGGCGCCGACTGCCTCTCGGGGGCCGGGCAGGAGGTCGTTGAGCAGCGCGACGGCGGCGCAGACCCCGAGGGCGGCGACGGGCAGGAACCACAGGACCGAGAACTGCGGGACGTCGCTGTCGTACTCCAGCACGGGGACCTGCAGCGTCCCGATGACTCCGGCGGCGGCGAGCAGCCGCGCCAGGGCGCCGGCGCGGCCCTGCGCCAGGCGAAGCCCGGCGAGCAGGCCGACGGACAGGGCGAGGGTGCCCAGGACGGCGGTGAGGTGCGGCGGCGACCAAATGACGGCGTCCCTGCCGTAGATCTCGTGCCAGGCCGCGTCGACCGGGCCGCTCGCGAGGGTCGTCGCGCCGCCGATCCCGGCGAGCAGCAGCGCCGGGTCCCCGAGGACGGAGCGGACGCCGCCGACGCCCCAGCCGGCGCGGCGCCACGCCATCAGCCCCCACGCGGCGACGGCCAGGGAGGCGACCAGGACGCCGCCGTACAGGAGCAAGTGCGGCGGGATCGCGAAGTCGTCCCGGCCCTTGTCGGTGTGCCAACTGTCGTCCCAGTACGTCGCGAGCAGCGCTGCCGCCGAACCGGCCCCAGCGAGCAGCCCGAGCCCGACCGGCACCGTCGTCGCATCCCGGCCCGTCCGTAGCGCGTTCAGCACGATGTCCCTCCTGGCTTCGTCGTCGGCTCAGCGGGCGGCGGGCGACGTGGCGCAGCCGGCGGCGTCCGCGGCGGTGAGCGCGCAAGCGCGGACGGCGGCGACCTTGCGGTTCATCGCCGGGCGGACGCGGTGCCGGAACACCCAGCCGCGCAGGCCGCGGAGGTTCGTGCCGTGCTCGGCGTAGAACGCGTCGGGATCGTCGTAGGCGCCGAAGTCGTTGTTGATCCCGGTCGCCTGGATGTAGGTGTCGGCGCCGGTCCACTCCACCGGGGGCGAGGCGAGGTTGTCGGTGCCGACGGCGTAGCCGAGGAACTCGCCAGCCGCAGTGGGGTTCGAGGCGCGGACGCCGTCGAGGTAGCGGTCGTCGAGGATGACTCCCTCCAGCCCGACCCACCGCCCGTCGACCTGCACCTCGGCCCAGCTGTGGATGATGTCGCGCGGTGCGAGGCGGTACATCAGGCCGGTGACGACGCCCTTCTGCAGCCGCTTGTGGATCGTCGCTCCGTGAAACCGGACCGGGACGCCGGCGCCGCGCAGCAGCGCCATGAGCAGCGTCGTCTTGGTGTTGCACTGCCCGAGGCCGTCGGCCAGGACCTGCGAGGCGGGGATGTCGTCGGAGGCGTTGTATCCGAACGCGATGTCGTCCCGCACGAACCCGTAGATCGCGCCGACGCGCTCGGCGGGGTCGAGGCGGGCCCAGCCGCGCCGCTCGGCGAGGGCGCGCAGCGCGGGGTGCTGGTGGTCGAGCAGGCGGGTCGGGCGCAGGTAGCGGTCCATGCGTTCGACGGTAGGAAGCGTGGGCCGCTCAGGGCTTGAACGTTGCGGCTGACCTCAGGGCCGGTCGAATGTGCCGGCGAAGGCAATGCCCGCTGCGAGCAGCGACGGCGGGAGCCCGAAGTTGGCGCGGAACGTACGGCTGAGGTGCGCGCTGTCGCTGAACCCGGCGCGGACGGCGGCCTCGGTGAGGTTCGCGCCGCCGCCGACCTCCTGCACCGCCCGGCGCAGGCGGGCCCAGAGGACGTACCGGCGGAACGGGATGCCGGTCTCCTCGGTGAACGAGTGGGTGAGCCGGCTCGGCGAGACATGCGCGGCGGCTGCGGCGTCGGCCAGCCGCGGCATCCCGTCGAGGTTGGCGTCGACGTAGTCCAGCGCTCGCTGGACGTGACGCGACTGGGCCGTCGGCTCCTCGTGCCAGCCGAGGCGGGCCAGGGCGCCGTCGAACCACGCCGTCAGCGCCTCGGGCCCGAGGTCGCCGTCGGGCGGGGGCACCGGCCCGGCGGAGGCCACCGCGCCGGGCCCAGCCCCTGCGACCCGCCGGGCGAGGGCCTGTCCGCGGGGGCCTTGGGGCTCGAGGAGGGCCAGGACGATGCGGCCCGTGACCGCCCGCACGCCGTGCCGCTGGCCCGCCGGGATGAGCGCCGACGTGGTGGTGACGGCCTGGCCGCCGACGTCGAGCTCAAGCTGGCCGTCGAGGGCCCAGAACATCTGGATGGCGTGGTGGGCGTGGTCGGCGGCCGTCCCGCCGGGGCCGGCGTACAGGACCAGGCCCGGCGCGAGGACGGCCGATCCGGACCAGGAGCCGGCGGCGGACGGCGCTTGCCGTTCCGGCCTGCCCGGGCCTATCATCGCCATATGCCGATGATAGCCCAAGAAGCCGACACGACCCCGGCGGTGTGCCTGTTCCGCTCTCTTGCCGATCCCGCCCGCCTGGCGATCGTCCGGCACCTCGCCCTCGGCGAGCACCGCGTCGTGGACCTGACCGCCCACCTCGGGCTGGCCCAGTCCACCGTCAGCGGACACCTGTCGTGCCTACGCGACTGCGGCCTGGTCACCGCCCGCGCCGAGGGCCGTGCCTCCCTCTACTCCCTCGCCAGGCCCGAGCTGCTCGACCTCCTCGCCGCCGCCGAGACGCTCCTGGCCGCGACCGGCGACGCCGTGAGCCTCTGCCCCACCTACGGACAGGACACCGCCTGATGGCCGCCCACACCGACCACGCCACGCTCGCCGCGCTCTCCCCGAAGGAGACCGACCGGCTGACCCGCAAGGGGCTGCGCCTCGCGCAGTTCACCGTCGGCTACAACGTCGTCGAGGGAGCCGTCGCCGTCACCGCCGGCATCATGGCCGGCCTCGTCTCGCTCGTCGGGTTCGGCGTGGACAGCGGCATCGAGTCGATGGCCGCCTTCCTCGTCGCGCTGCGCCTGTCCGCCCGGCTGCGCCACGGCGAGGCAGACGAGAAGAAGGAGAAGCGCGCCCTCAAGGCCGTCGCCGTGACCTTCTTCGTCCTCGCCGCCTACGTCGTGATCGAGGGGGTCCGGAGCCTGCTCGACGGCGAGGAGCCCGACAGCAGCACGATCGGGCTGGTCCTGCTTGCGCTGTCCCTGATCGTCATGCCCGTGCTCGCGGTGCAGAAGAAGAAGGTCGGCGCCGAGCTCGGCGGGGACCGGCTCATCCTCGCGGACGCCGCCGAGACCAAGATCTGCGTCCTGCTCTCCGTCAGCACCCTGCTCGGCCTCGGGCTCTACGCGATCACCGGCCTGGCGTGGCTCGACCCCGTCGCCGGGTTCGTCATCGCCGCGTTCGCCGTCAAGGAGGGCATGGAGGCTTGGGAGGGCGAGCTCGTCTGCGACAAGGGCTGCGACGACTAACGCCGCCGCAGCGGCACCCGACGATGCTTGCACCCGCCATGGTGCGATCACCGCACGGCAGATGCGATTGGCAGACGCGCAGGTGGTGGGCGGCGACCTACATGCCGCTCAGCGGCATGAGCGCACGCATGCCCAAAGTCGTCCCGAGGCTTGCTCGCCAGGACGCGCGGTGCGTCAGCGGCCCGTGCCGAAGCCTGAAGCCGGCGGCAGCTCACGCTCAACCCCGCCCGGAGGCTCGGTTCCTTGCGCGGGCTCGCGCGTACGCCAGACGGAAGCTGTCGGTGAGGGCCGCCACCAGCTGCGAGCGGTGCGCTGCCGGCCTGTCGCGGCGAGGCGTTCGGCGATGCCGGCGCGCGTGAGCGCTTTGCGGGCCTGATCGTCGGGCCGACGCAGGACGGCGGGCCGGTCCAGGTCGGCGGTGTCGGTGAGTCCTGTGTCGCGGCTGAGCAAGTCCCAGGTGCTGTAGAGGTAGTTCCGTTCGCGGCCGCGGCTCATCGCGACGTAACCGGTCTCGCGGGTCAGGGCGTGGGTGCCCCAAAGCAGCGAGACGTCGACGGTGATGCCCTGCGCTTTGTGGGCGGTGAGGGCGTAGCCGTGGGTGAGCCTGCCGGTGCGCAGGTAGGTCTGGTCCAGGTGCAGGGTCCGGCCGTCGTCAAGCCGAACGGTGACCGCGTTGTCGTCGGGGTGGAGGGTCGTGACGCTGGCGCGAGTGCCGTTCAGCAGCCCGAGGGGGTAGTCGTTGGCGGTGACGAGGACCTGCTCGCCGGTGCGGTAGCCGCGGTGTCCGCCGGCGGCCAGCGGCACGCGGAGTTCCTCAGGCCCGAGGCGGCCGTGCTCGAGCATCCGCTGCCGCAGCTGGGCGTTGAGGCGGCGGGCGTCGCCGCGGCTGCTCGCGATGACCAGGACCCGGTCGGGGGTGTGCGAGCGCAGGTGGGTTTCGTAGTCGTCGAGGAGCCGGCTGGTCAGGCTCTCGATGGTGTCGGTGACGCGGAGGCGTTGGTGGCGGCTGTAGGCGGACAGGGCACGCAGGACGTCGCCGCCGCGGAGCTCCCGGAGTGCGCGCTGTTCCCACTTCGCCTGCTGTCGCTGGTTGCCGGTGAGCTCGACGGTGGGCAGGCGCTGGGCGAGGGATGCGAACAGCCCGCCGGCGTCGATCTCGGGTAGCTGCTTCGGGTCGCCGACGAGGACGAGCTTGGTGCCCGTCTGTTCGGCGAGGGTGAGGAGGCGGTGCAGGGTGCGGGTTCCGACCATGCCGGCCTCGTCGATGACGAGGACTCCCCCGGGCGGCAGCACTTCCTCGAGCCGGCCGCGCACCTGCGCTCCGCCGGTCACTGGCGTGGGGTCGGTCTGGTTGAGCAGCCGTTGCAGGGACTGGGCGGGGATGCCGGCGCTGTCCTGCAGGACGCGGGCGGCGATCGCGGCCAGGGCGGCTCCCTGGACCGGGATGCCGCTGGCCCGCCATGCCTCGGCGGCGACGGCGAGCGCTGCTGTCTTGCCGCTGCCCGCTGCGCCGACGATCACCTCGAGTCCGGTGTCGCCGGTCAGGAGACGTTCGAGCATGGCTTGCTGCTGGTCGCTCAGGCCACGTGCCTGCGCGGCCGCTTTAGCAGCGTCGAGCGTCGCGTCCCGGACCGGAAGGCACGCCGGCACGGTTGTGACGGGCGGACCTGCGTGGGTGAGGCGCTGTGCGATCTCGAGGGCGTCGTGCTCCAGCGCGAGGAGCTCGCGGGTGCTGTAGCGGCGGGCACTGACGGGGGCGTCGCCGAGCAGCGGCACGATGCGTTCGTCGTGCAGGACCCGCGTCGCCAACGCTCGTAGCCCGGCCAGTCGGACCGGGACACCGGCCGGCAGGTGCTCGCACACGCCGCGGAGCAGCTCCTTGCGGTCAAAGCTCGCCCGCTTCAGGGTGAGGCCGGTGGGTTCGAGCAGGTCGTCGGCGAGCTTCCGTGTCATCGGACCGACAGCTGCCTGGGCATCTCGGGTCAGCTGCCGCAGCTGTCCGCTCGTGTCCTGGTGCAGCACCGCCCGGGTGACGTCGCGGTCGTAGCCGGCGGCGGCCGCCTCCTGCTGCCAGCGGTCCTGCAGCCGCACCGCGTCCTCTGCTGTTGGCTTGTCCGGGCGGGTGGAGAGGGTCGCTGCCTGCGCAGCGGCCGGGCCGTCGAGCCCGACGCGTTCAAGCTGCTCCTCGATCTGCGTGCGGCGCTTGCTGAACAGCCGCAGTAGCGGCTGGGGGATGCCGGCGATGTCGGCCTGGCCGTTGCGGACCGGCCCCCAGGTGACGCCGAGGGTGCGGGTGAGTTCCCCCCGTAAGACGGCCTGGTAGACGAAGCCGGCGGTGCGGGCGTGGGCGTAGATCTCGCGAGTGTCGATGGCGCTCCACTTCCCGTCGCGGCCATGCAGGAGGTTCGCAATGACGACGTGGGTGTGCAGCTGCGGATCGCCGCATCGGCTGCTGCGGTGCTCAAACGCGGCGCCGATGAACCCCTCGCTCCCGATCCTGGTGTCGCTGCCATCCCCGCGGTGGTGACCGCGCAGGGCGGTCGCGCACTGCAGCTCGAGATAGGCCAAGGCCTCGGTCACCGCGAGGCGGTGGGCCTCCCGAACCATGCGTCCAGTCTGCCCGCTGCCCGAGCTCGCGGCGTCGATGTCGAGATCGGCGGCGCCGTCACCGCTGCTATCGGGAGCGAGCGCGTACAGGACGGAGACGCTCTTGGGGGCGCTGAAGGTCAGGTCGAGACCGGGGATCCGCACGTCGACCCGGTCGTCGCGGTGCCGTACCGCCTTGGCGAACCGGTCCCGCAGCCGCCCGCAAGGTGTGCGCTCCGCCAGGGCCTGGGTCGGGTTCAGCCGGGCAGCGCGGAGCAACCGCTCAGCGTCGTCGACGCTCATCGTTGGGGCTGGCCAGCGCGGCCGGCGCCGCGCCCTGTCCAGGTCGGTCTGGGCTCTCCGGTACAGCTTCGCCAGCCGCTCCTGCTCCGCCAACCTTCCGGATGCCTGAACCACTGTCGGCTCCGTGCCGCCAGCGACCGGCCGCCACAGGTCTTCGACATCTTGCTCCAACCGCTGCGCCTCGCGCTGCAACGCAGCAACGATCACTGCGGTCGGGACCCGGCTTCGTGGATCGGATCGGAGCACCTGCCCGACCAGTTCTGTCCCATCGGGAGCTCGACCCTCGAGCAGCCGTCGCAGGTCCTCCTCCCGGTCCGGGCTGGACAGCTC
Organism: Mycobacteriales bacterium; assembly: GCA_030697205.1. Taxonomy (NCBI): domain Bacteria; kingdom Bacillati; phylum Actinomycetota; class Actinomycetes; order Mycobacteriales; species Mycobacteriales bacterium. Next base: position 35,893 of record JAUYQP010000046.1, on the reverse strand, counting down.
ACCGTCCAGACCCATGGCGCGGGCACCGTCACCGATCCACCGGCCCGCCAGCTCGCCGCTGCCGACGAAGTAGTCCAGCGGGCAGCCCACCCGCTCCAGGAAGTAGTTAGCCGCCGCCCGGCCTGGCGCGAGCCGGCCGATGCTCAGCACCGCTCCACCACCCGAACCGGTGCGCCCACCCGCGACCACCGGAAGCTGCGGATCGACTCACGGAAGGTCAACGCTGGAGCGTCGCCCATGCGTTAGCCCGCGTCCCGGTTCAGACCGCTCCGCAGATCCGCGGTCATGAAGCGGTCCGACGTGGCGGAGCGCTCCAGAGGTGTGGAGCGCTCCAGCGCTCGCGTTCGCTCCAGACCCGGGTGGCGAGTCAGGTCGATCATCCGCGAGGGCCTGGTCGCCTCCTCCCAGCGGGTGGCGAACGGGCGCAGTACCTCAAGCCGGGTCTGGGCCGCGGTCATCAGTCCTGACCCCACGCCACCAGCACTCGCTGGCGCTTCCGCCAACGCCACCAGCTCCCGCCCCGCGCGTTCCACGCCGCGCAGCAGCGCGTCACCAAGCACCATCCGTGACAGGAACGGCACCGTGGTCGGTACCGCGGCGTCCGGCCGCAGCGCCCTGGCGACCTCCGACGGGCTCTGACCGCTCCACCCTCGCTGAGAGCCATCGCACAGGGCCGGCAACGTCACGACGTCGACCGCTCCACCACGCTCGTGCACGCGCCGAACCGCCTCGAAGACGCTCCCGCACGCCGGATCGGTGAAGTCCTCATCACGAAGCCACGGGATCCGACCCAGCAGCTGAGGCGCCGCCACGAGGCCCGCGAGCAGGACCCGCTCCCGCCCCGCCCCCCTTGCGAGCTCCGCCTCGGACACCTCCGCGACATGCTCGGGAACAGACCGCTCGGCCGCCGCGGAGTCAGGCACCGGCAGGCACGGCATGGTGTCGCGCCACTTCGCGGGCAAGTCCTCCCAGCGGTGAAAGCCACTCGCGAGGCTCGCGCGCTGCGCCGACGCCATTGCCAGCACCTTCCCGACCGGCCATGTCCCCTCCCGGCCGATGTCAACCGCCTGGAGCAGACGAACACCAGCCGCGTTGACCTGCCGCCCCACGGTGCCGGCGACGATCAGCGTCGCCCACGCCTCCGGATGCACCGGGACAGGCAGCCGTGGCAGCCAGTCGAGCAACTCCGACAGCGGGTAGCCGTCACGACGCAACAGCCCCTGCCTCTGCAACGCGGCCGGCAGGTCCGCCGCGGCGATCGGGCGCTCCGCGTCCATCGCGACGCGGAACAGCACTGCGGCCGCCGGATCGGTGAAGTCCGACTCTCGCAGCCGTCCCGACAGCTCAAGACGATCCGCATTCCCCAGCACGAGGGCCGACACGAGTGCGCGTTCAGCCGCGCGGAAGTGCTCCATGCCCGGCAGACTCCGAGCCCACCGCTCCAGAAACGCTCCAAACGCTCCACCCCCAGAGCGAGGGGGCGCGCTCAGCGCTGGCGAGCCAAGCTCGGCGCGGCCATCGGCCTCACGTCCGACGGGACGGCGCCAGCCTGAGCGTGCAGGCTCAGCTGTTTCGGCTAGGAGCCCAGCGACTCCGGATCGTCCTCGTCGACGTGCTCAGCCGCAGGCACGATCCGCAGCACCTCCTCGACCGCCAGCACTACCGGCCGGCCAACGAAGCCACTCCGCACGATCAGCGTCTCGCCGGCGACCTCAATCGTCCCCAGGAACCAGTCGTCCTCGGTCTCGACCACCAGGAGCTCACCAGCAGCCAGCATCGCCATGACCGACATCATCCTGTAGCCACCGTTGAACCACACGATCCGCGCCGGCCAGTCTCAGCCCCCTGACAGCCGACAAGATCAACTGCCCAACCTCACCGAACCACACACTTGTACCGCCCCTGCGGGGCGGTACATCAGTCGCGCCATCGCTCTCACCCAGGGTTGCTTAGAGAGGGAGTTGACGCCCCAAGCAACCGCGCCTTAGGGCATCCTGCGTGAGTACACGACCGACGCTCAGAAGGATCGCCTCCCTTGACCGCCGCAGAAGGCCCCGCACCGGATGCAACGCAGGGTTCCGAGGAACCTGCCGTGCCCGTCGAACCCTCGGACGTAGGGGTAGAGGCCGACACGGTCGAGATCGCCATCGACTACGCGATCATCTCCCACTTCTCACAGCACCTCTACGGCTCGCCGAACAAGGCAGTCGAGGAACTCGTCGCGAACGGCTTCGACGCGCTCGCGAGCACCGTCGATGTCTGGGTTCCTGGCGAGCAGATCACCGGCTCCGTGCTCGTCTGGGATGACGGCCAGTCAATGGACATCGGCGGCCTCAAGTCACTCTGGGAGATTGCGCGCAGCCCGAAGGCGAAGGTCCCCAAGCGCCAGATCGTGGGCATGATCGACGGCCACCAAGTGACTCGCGACATGATCGGAAAGTTCGGGATCGGAAAACTGGCGAGCTATGCCGTCGGGGACCAGATCACCCATTACTGCCGATCCGGCGAAGACTACCTGTTGGTGAACGTCGATTACGTCCAAGTCCTCGACGAGAACCGAGGGACCAAGTCCTACACGACACCTGTCCGACGTCTCACCAAGGAGGAGGCACACACAGCCATCCGTTCGCTGTTCACCGATCCTCCCGCTGACATCGACGAACTCCTAGAACGTCCGACCTGGACCCTCGCGCGGATCGGACGTCTCCGAGCAGACGTAGACCTCAAGCCCGGCCGACTGAGCTGGGTGATCGGCAATGGGATGCCGCTACGGCCAGACTTCGCCGTCAACGTCAACGGGGAAGCGGTCACCACCAAGCTCAGCAAGAACGCCAAAGAGACATGGAACCTCGAGACGCCGAGTCTCACCAAAGCCATCGCCAGCGGCTGGTACGACAGCGTGCGCGCGGGCGATGTCGACGGCACCTTGCTGATCGGCCCTGGGATGTCTGGCTGCATACCCGCGGCGCCCAAGAAGGCGGGGGCGGACGCTCAGGTCTGGGTCGAAACCAGCGACGAGATCCCCGACTTAGTGGTTCGGTTCCCGAACCTCGGAGACGTGCGCGTCGAGGTCAGGCTCTTCGCAGACAGTCTTCTTGCGAAGAAGGACGAGGACCGTCCCCGCACTCACGGCTTCTTCGTCATGGTGCGAGGGAGGCTCGTCAACAGCGAGGACGAGCTCCTGTTCCTGAACGACCCGTCCTTCACTTCCTTTTACCGGACGCAGTTCGTGATCCACGCCGACGCACTTGACACCGACCTTCTCGCGGACCGCGAGCGTCTCAAGCGATCGAGCAAGGCGGCCACCGAACTGGCCTTGCTGCAACGAGTCCTCAACGGGGCGGCCCGCGCATTTTTCGAAAGCAAGGACGACGAGGACGCCGCCAAGCGGAGCTCGGTCAGCTTGCTGCCGCTGGACAACCGTGAGCTGTATAGGCAACCCGTCACCGCCCTCTTGCTGGCTCGCGACGCACTCGGGGCAGACGGAGACTTCTCGGATCCCGAGGTCCGACGGGTCAACAACACCGAAGCAAGCCCCCTCTCGGACCTGGACGTCGTCGAGGGCAACTTCCTTGTCAATCAAGACCACCCCCTGTTCGCTGCGGTCCGAGCGGAGGCCGGCGGTGGCGCTGCTGCGAAAAAGTTCTTCCGCGTGTTCGACGTCTTCGCTGTCGGAGAGCGGCTGCTCGAGGGTCACCTCCGAGAGATCGGCCTGCCCGCTGACCAGGTCGAAGGCATCAGTGGTTGGCGCGATCGACTGCTTCGTGCCCTCGCAACGCGATACAGCCTGGCCGGCGAAGAGGTCATCGCCGAGGTCACGAACGCCAGCTTCAAGGGCGACGCCCCGTTCGAAATCGCCTTGGCAAAACTCTTCCGGCTTATGGGCTTCGACGCCTCTCGCGATGGCGCGCCCGGCCAGAAGGACGTGCTCACCGTTGCGCCTACCGGCCCCGAGCACTACACCTGCGCAGTTGAAGCAAAGGGTTCCTCGACAGCGGTGACCAACGTGACCGCAGCGATCGCCAGCGCCGCCTCGCATCGGGACAAGGTCACGGCTGACCACGCCATCGTGGTCGCCCGCGAGTTCTCCGGCTTTAAACAGCCGAAGGACGAGGGTGTGGCGATTCTCGACGAGTGCACCGCGGTGGGTGGCGTCTCCGTCGTGACCCTCGACGTGCTCATCGACCTCTACAAAGCTGTGCAGGAGTACAGCTACCCGCTCTCTGTCATCCTGCCGGTCCTCCAGGTCGTCGAGTCCCCCGACGAGAAGCGAAAGCGCGTCGCGGACTTGACCGATCCGCTCGCTAGCTTCGACTTCCGCTCGCTGCTCGAGAGCATCTGGAACGCCCAACGCGGGGACGCGGCCAAGGACGTAGTCGCGTTCCGTTCACTCTGGCAGGTCACGGACCGAAGCATCGATCTCACGCAGTTCACCACCAAGCTCGTGGCACTGGAGGCGATGAGTGGGGGGCTCATCGTCGTGGATACCGCGAAGGACACCGTGTACATGCGCCAGTCTCCGGACTTGGTCGCCGCCCGCATCGCCAAGTCGCTGGCGGGACACGAATCACATGAAGAGGCGGCAGCCGAGACAACCCCCGAGCCCACGCCCGCGACCGAGGGCGCGGCCGCCTCAGAGCCTGACGTCGAATCGGGCACAACGTGACGACGGAGGAGAACGAGAACAAGGCAAGTCGACTGACTGCAGTCGACTTGTTCGCTGGCGCGGGTGGCGCTACCCAGGGACTTCGGAACGCCGGCTTTACTGTGCTAGGCGCGGTTGAGAACGACCGGTCGGCAGCGACTTCCTACGCCCTCAACCATCCGCAGGTGCGCCTCTGGACGGAGGACGTGCGGAAGGTCCCCGCGACGACCATGCTCCGTGAACTGAGCCTCAAGGTCGGCGAGCTGACCCTGCTCAAGGCCTGTCCGCCCTGCCAGGGGTTCTCGTCTCTCGCAGAAGGCCGCGCCGAGGTCGACGAGGTTCAAAACGATTTGGTCCTAGACCTCGGCCGGTTCGTCCGCGCCTTCCGCCCTAAGATGGTTCTGTTAGAGAACGTACCCGGCCTGGGGCGCGACGCGAGATCGCGTCGACTGGTGACTGTGCTGGCATCCCTCGGCTACGTCTCAAGGCAGTACAGGGTGAACGCGCAGGACTTCGGTGTCCCGCAGCGCCGCAAGCGGCTGATTATCGTGGCTGGGCGGGGGGTCAAGACGGAGCTGCCCACCGAACTCTCAGGGGTCGGTTTGGAGGGTGAAGCACCAGCAACGGTGCGGACGGCCTTCGACCAGCTAGCGCAGGAAATCCAGGAAGGGGATCCGCTTGATCGCGGTCGGCAGTTGTCCGGCACTGTCTTGGATCGCGTACGTGCAGTACCGGTCAACGGGTCGCGATTTGACCTACCCGAGCATCTTCGGCTCCCTTGCCACAACAAGCTGGATGAAGGGTGGCGAAGCGCTACCGGCTCGTACGGACGGCTCCGCCTCGACGACGCGGCACCCACCATGACAACCCGCTGCACGACGCCCGCATGTGGGTCGTTCATCCACCCGACTGAGCCCCGCGGGATCACGCTCCGAGAAGCCGCGACGCTGCAGACCTTCCCCTCGACCTACCAGTTCAGCGGTACGTACGGGGAGATCGAGCGGCAGATCGGCAACGCAGTTCCGGTGAAGATGGCGGCCGCGCTTGGGAGCGCAGTCCTCGCTGTCATCGGCGCCTGACGGCTCTTTCGGCACGCAAGCCGGGCCGAACGCGCCTCAGCAACGACGAGGGAACCAGGCTTCTCGAGCATCCCGTACGGCAGACATCGGCTCCGGATGGACACCAGCCCTTCGAGCCGACAGGAGGGCCGCGTCCCTGCTCGCTTCTGTGCCCCGCAGACCGCTGATGACGGCCCGTGCACGCGAATGAGGCCAGGCATCTGGGTTGGCTCGGCCGAGCCTCTCCGTACAGCAGGATGTAGAGGAGTGCGGACCCGCTCTTCACTCTCTAGCCTGCCGCTGTGGCCTCCCTCTCCGACTACTTGGATCTGACGCCGGAGGAGGCTGGCCGCCAGTTCCGAGACCTAATTCAACGGCGCGTTGTAAGGGCGGGCTCCCGGCAGGTCGACTTCGTTCCCATTGAGACTCTGCTCTGCCTCGCTGCATCTTTCGTGGTGCAGCACAACAGGTTCGGAGGCTCAACCTCCCACCTCGCGCCGGAACCCGTGCCGGCTCTAGCGAGACTGATGCGCCGCCCTCCGTCGAGCGTCTTGGCCAAGATGGCCAACCTGGACGGCAGCAGGTCCAACGGTGGGAAGTTTGACATCTCGGCTGGCGCCAGACTCCGCGAGGATCCGTCGCGCATGGCGTCCGTCTACCGACTAATCCTAGCCGCCGGACGACGAGAGGGTCTCACCACGGAGCAGCTGCCCGACTTCCTAGGTCTCGAGTCTGGTGGCGACTTGCTCTTACTGGGTCAGGAGGAGCTCAACGATCAGGATCTCACAGCTTCGATCAGGGAGGTACTCGTAGACAGCACGATCGAAGACGGGCTGGCGGAGACCGAACGCATTCTCATGGCGGCCATGCGGGTGGGACAGCATCGGTTTGCCCGCACGGTCCTGCAGAATTGCGGTCATACTTGCGTCTTTTGCGGCTTCGCACCTCCAGGTGACAAGACCCAGCGACTACTGGTCGCGTCGCACATCAAGCCGTGGAGCAGCTGCCAGAGCAGCCGCGAACGACTCGATCATAGAAATGGACTTGCGGCTTGCCCCACACACGATGTCGCGTTTGATCAAGGGCTGCTCGCAATCACGGACGACCTTCGTATCCATCTGGCACCAGTCCTCCAACAAGCAGTCGTGGCCGGGGATGGCGCGCAGTACTACTTCGCTAGGCCACCGCTCCGGGAGCGGCTGCTCTTTCCCCAGGATTCGGACCAGCCCCAGCACCGGTACCTGAGGTGGCACAAGGAGCACGTCTTCGGCGGCTGAGCAACAAGCGGCAAGCGTCGCAGAAGCGTGGTCGTCCCAAGCCGTCTTAGCTGGCGTGAACCTGGCATCACAGGCCCGTGTGCTTGCGCAGGGCCTTTCCGAGTGTGCCGGCGACGTGGGTCGCGACCGCATTGCCGATGACCCCCATGACGCGGCTACGCGCACCGGGAAATTCGTAGTGCTGCGGGAAGCCCTGAACCGTGGCTGCCTCACGGACGGTGAGGTACCGGACGGTGCCGTCGAGCTCGCGCAGCATCGCCTCGCCACCGGCGACGCCGTGGACACCCGCCTTGATGGTCTTGCTGGGCATGTCGACCGGACTGCCGCTGTGCTTGGCGTAGGTGCGGGCGCCGGGGATGAACAGATGGTTGGGCCACAGCGGGACCTCTTCACCCTTCCCGGGCTTGGGAATCGTGGTGAGGACGTCCCGAAGTGTCCGCCACGCCTGATCGCCGGGCGCGCCCACGGCCTCGAGTCGCTTTACGGCGTTGGCGAGCCGTATGGGGGCGTCCTGTGGCGCGAGGTTGTGCCGCGCCCAGTAGGTGCCGGTGACGTACTGGTCGTGCAAGAGAGCGTCGCGGCTGTGGCTCATGTCGAGCTTCTGCCAGGTGTCTGCGCCCGGAACATCCGCGCGGATACCGATGATGAAGACGCGCTTGCGGGACTGAGGTACGCCCAGGTCGGCGGCGTCGATCTCTTCCTGGTAGACGCGGTAGATGGGCAGGGCCTTGCTCTTGTTGATCCGAGCGTGGTGTTCGTTCCACAGCTCGTCGTCGCTCTTGGCGGTGATGTCCGGATGCCGGAGCTGCGCCTTCACGTAGTCGACGTAGTCGACGAAGGACGGTCGCAGCAGACCGGGAACGTTCTCGAAGATGACCAGTTCGGGGCGGAGTCTGCGCACCACGTCGAGGGCGGCTGGGAACTGGTTGCGCTCGTCCGTGTCGCCCGCATGAGCACCGCCGAGGCTAAACGGCTGGCAGGGAGGGCCTCCGGCGACGAGCTGGACGGTGCCACGCTCACCGAGCAGGTCAAGCGACAGGCGCACGTCCGCCTCGATGACGTCGTCGGGCTTCCACAGATCGGGCTTCAGATTGGCGTTGTGGCGCAGCACCTTGGCTGCGGGGGCCCACCACTCGACGAGTGCGGTGTGCTTGAACCCGGCTTCGCGCATGCCTAGGGCCATGCCGCCGCCGCCGGCGAACAGCTCGACCGACTGCGGAGGATCCGTCTTCTTGGTCTTGGCCTTGTTGCTGGTCACGCGGCCCGGTCCCGGACGATGGTCTTGATGCGGTCCGCGACCGCGTTGAGGTCGGAGGCGAGGTCGGTCTCCCAGACACGGACCACGCACCAACCATCGGCACGAAGGCCTTCCGTGACGTGCTGGTCGCGTTCGACGTTACGGCGGATCTTGGCTGCCCAAAACGCGCCGTTTTCGCCGCGGCAGTAGTAGCTGTCGAAGTCGGCGTATCCCCGGGTCCGCCATGCGTTGCCGTGCCAGTAGTCGCCGTCGACGAACACCACGACGCGCGGCCCGACGAACGTGATGTCGGGCTTGCCGAGCATGCGCCTGTGCACCCGGTACCGAAGTCCTCGACGGTGGAGGGCGGACCGAAGCGCGCGCTCGGGTCCAGTGTCGGCGTTGCGGACACTCGACATGATGCGGCTTGTGACCTCAGGCGCGCGAGTCATGGCGCGTCTGTCACTGGCGTCATGCTTCCGAGCACCTCGCGCAGGTGATGCAGGGTGAGGCCGCACCGGTCTGTGATGGCGCGTTGCTCGTCCGCTGTGGCGGTCGGTGTCACGGTGCCGGGCGGCTCGAGCACGACGATGTGTCCCGGAACGCCGTGGTCGATGGATCCGCGGAGTGCGGCCCACAGCAGGTGCTTGAGGCTGTTCGTGTCGCCCCACGTGACGTACGCCTGCGTTCCGTCGCTCGCGGTGGCAAGGCAGTGCGGCGGCTTCGTCCCGATGTTGCCGTCAATGTTCGTGCCGTCGCCCAGGGCGCGGTTCACAATGTCCTGTGGGCTGGTGCCGCCTCGACGTCCGAACTCGGCGAACCGGCCGGTGCCACGCATGGCGCGGGCATATTCCTTCATCGGGCCGTCTTTGATCCACAGTCGTGCTTGCTCGGGGCTCATGTAGCCGGTGAGGCGGCCGCCGACGCGCGGGTCATCGATCCACCTGTTGAAGGCGGTGGTCTTGGCCTGAGGGCCGAGGTTGGCCCAGCCGAGCTGGTTCGCGTCCGCGTAGAGCGCCCGGACGATTTCGGCGCGCAGCGCCTCGGGGAGTAGGAGGTCGCGGGTCATGCCGGGAGGATGTCCGGGTCGAGGAACTGCAGCTTCGCTTCGTCGTTCGCGGTTTCCAGGTCGGCCGCGTCGAGGATCCACTGCTCGAGCAGGCTCTCGGCGCGGACATCGTTGAACTCGATCCGTGTTTGCGGGACGCGGGGCAGCACTTCGACGTCGCCGTCGGGGTCGAGTTGGCGGCGGATGTTGAGGAGGGCCGCGACGCGGCGGATGTCGCTCACGAAGTCGAGCGCGACGACCTTGTCCTTGCCGGCTCGGAGCCGCAGGCCGCGCCCGAGCTGTTGGACGAAGATCCGGCGGCTGTGCGTGACGCGCGCGAAGGCGAGGATGTTCACGTCCGGGACGTCGACGCCCTCATTGAGGATGTCCACCGCGATGAGTAGCGGGATCCGGCCTGACCGGAAGTCGAGCAGTCGCTGCTGCCGTTCACGCTTTGGCATGTTCGCGTGGATCGCGCTCGCGTTGCGCCACTCGGGGCGCCGGCGGACGAGCTGCTCCATGTGTTCGCAGTGCTGGATCGTCTGGCAGAAGACGATGCCGCGCGGATCCGCGACGTTGCGCCACGCGTCTGACAGGGCGTCGATGACGGCGTCGTCTCGCTGCACGAGGAAGAGCTTGCTGTTGAGCTCCTTGAGCGAGTACCGATTTTCGCTGGCCTGCCGGACGACATCCCAGTCGATGTTGTCGACGAACAGGCGGTAGTCGACAGCGGCGAGGTACCCGCGCTTCATGCCTTCTTCGATGCCGAGCTTGTAGCTCGCGAGGCCGAACCTCTGCTCGATGTCGTACTGGTCCGCGCGCCACGGCGTCGCGGTGACACCGAACTGGAGCGCGTCGGCAAGTTCCGTGAGGAGCCGGTCGAACTGGCCGTCCTCACCGACGTGATGGGTCTCGTCCACCATTACAAGCCCAGGGCGCCAGCCCTTGAGGACGGCGTCGAGAGCGCTCGCGACCGTCGCGCACGTGACGCCATGCAGGTCGCGCGGCTTGTCGTCTCCGGTCAGGACCTGCGTCTTCACGCCCTTAGGGAGGTGACGCCACAAGGCTCGTTCCAACTGGTTGACGAGGTCCTTCGTGTGAGCGACCACGAGGACGTCGCGCTCGGGGTTTGCGCGCAGATAGCGGCCGATGATCTCGCCGCCGACGACCGTCTTGCCGAGGCCGGTCGCGAGGATGAGCAAGGCACGCTGTTTGCCTTGCAGGTCGCTCCAGAGCTCGCTGACCGCATCGTCCTGATAGTCACGAAGAACGAGGGCGGGGTGCTCCGGGGCGCCGGCGTACAACTCCTGGAGGAGCACGCCGTCCCATGGCTTGATGTCCTTGCCGATCCGGCCGAGTTCGTCGATGCGTCGCAGCGCGTCGGGGGACAGACGCGTGTTGGTGACGACGACGGCCCGGTCTGTGCCGTAGTGGTCCTGCGCCCACGCGACCTCATCGACGGCGTCGGCCGCGACAGCCTGGCCCTTCTTCCACTTCGCCTGGAACGCCCACAGCTGGCCCTGTCGCGTGGCCAGCAGGTCGCCCCCGCGGTCACCGCTGCCGTCGATGTTCACGACATCGGTGAAGCCGAGCTGTCCCAGGAGCCGTTCGACCTGGCGCGTGAAGCGGTACGGCCCGCCCTCTGTCAGCAGGCTCGGAGCGACGTAAGCCGTCACACGGACTCGATGAGCTCGTCCGACAGCAGGCTGATCGACAGCCGGCCGCGCTGCAACTCCTCGGAGCGACGCCGGACCGGCTGGTCCGAGAGCGCGGCCACGTCCGAGAGCAGGTCCGTGACGCGCTCGAGCCCGGCCCGCTGCGCGTCCGCGTCCGTCAGGGTCGCGTAGGCGGCCGCGAAGACCCGTCCGTCGAGGAAAGCGTCGGGGCGACCGGTCAGCAGGCGCACGAGGCCCTTCGCTGGCGCGTAGTTGAGCCAGCGACCCTCGGTGAGCGTGTCGTCCCAGTTGCGGCCGCCCTCGCGCACGAACCGCTGCTGTGTCGCGGCCTTCTCAGGCTCGAGCAGCAATGTCCAGTAGCCGGTGCTGTTGCCGGAGATGATCGGAGCCATCGCCTCCCGGATCCGGTCCAGGAGGCTGTCAGCGCTGTCCTTCAGGAACGGGCCCGTGACGCGCTGGTCGCTCAGGCACTGCTCCTTCAGGTCCGCGAAAAGCGACGTGATGTCGTCCTGCGCACCCTCACGGGTCCGGAGGTAGTCAGCGAGCGCGACCGTAACGAGATCCCGCACATCGACGGCGAAGTCGGTGAAGATTGGGTGCTCATCGTCAATGAAGATCTCCACCTGGGCGCCGCGCCCCGTCCCGATGTACACCGGCTGACCGGCGCGGCCCACAGGCCCGATCTGGCCGCGGTTGCCCGTCACGCGCCACGCGCCCGTCACCTGCAGCGCGCTACCCCGGCCGCGAAGACCGAACTGCGTCTCCAGGTCGGGCACGGCGGCGCCGCCCGTCTTCCACCGCGTCCGTCGCGCGTCCTCGGTCTCCGGCGGTGCAGGAGGCGGCGGAGGCGCTCCCGGACCGGGTGCGGGTGCGTCGAAGTCACGGTCGTCCCCAAGGCCGGCTCGCGAGAAGGCGTCTCCGCCGGGCTCGGGCGTCGGCTCAGGGTCAGGCTCAGGCGTAGGACGGTCATGCAGCTCGGCCTGCGCGTACCAGCGCTCGTCCGTCTGGTAGTCGGGGTCGCCCTTCTGGAATTGCTCGGCCCACTCGCGAGCCCTCGCGCGGAGCGCCGTCTTGCCGTCGCCTGGCATGAGGTCCTTCAGGCCCCCGTTGGTGCGGCGGTAGCCCGTGAACAGGCGCGCGAGGGGGCTGATGTTCTCGGTGTACCCGAGCTCGCGGGCCTTCTGCGGCCGCAGGGGCGACTCGCCCCTGAGCGTCCGCCGCACCTTGACCCAGTCGGGTGAGGCGGTTTCGAAGCCGTTTTTTTGGTAGGGAACCCAGAGGTGGTCGACGTGGATCTCGCCGACGATGCGGCCCTCGTAGGGGACCTCGACGGGGTACTCGCGCTCGCCGGAGGCGATCGGGTCGTTCGGGTCGACCCAGTCGAACATGCTCTTGTCGCGGAGCAAGATCTTGCGGCCATTGCGCAAGAAGTCGATGCCGAAGTCGGTCTTGTCTGTGTACCGCTGGATCCCGAGCCAGCCCCAGATGCGGCGCTCTCGGGCCTGCAGCCGGCTGCTCTTGCAGTTGCGGCACTCCGCGTCACCCAGGTCGTCCTGCCACGTTCCGCAGTCCAGGCAGGCGAGCCGCTCGCCCAGCGGCTCGTCGATCTTGATGTATGCGGGGATGCGTTCCGCGTTGCGCACGACGAATCGCTCCGGGGCCCACACGCAGGGCCTGCGCGGCTGAACGGCGGTGGAGTCGACGGTGAGTTCGAAGTCATGCTCGGTGAGCAGGTAGCTGTAGACGTCGCCGAGCGTTTCGCGCAGCTTGCGGGAGTTTCTCGAGAGCTGGTCGTGCAGGGCCTGCTTCAGGTCGCTCACGACGATCTCGGTGCCGTGTTCTGAGGGGTGACTCTTGGGCTCGGTCCGGACCGGGACGTCGAAGTGTCCGGCCCGCTGCATCTCGGGCAGGTTCAGCGTCACGACGGTCCAGTGCGGGTCCTCGGCACGGGCGGTGCGGACGCGCGTGAGGTTCCCCATCCGTGCGGTCGCGATGTTGAAGCCCATGCCGAAGAGCCCGAGTTGCCCGTGACGGTCGTTGCTCGTCCATCCGGCTCGGAGCGCGTTCTGAAGTTGGTCGAGTGTCAGGCCGGGCCCGTTGTCGACTACCCAAACCTCAGCCTCGGTCGGGTGGCTGTTCCGGCCGGGGAGCGTGATGGCGACACGCGGACGCTCACCGTCGATGGGGTGCCGAAGGAACTCGTCGAAGCTGTTGTCGACGAGCTCGGCGATGCACTGCCACGGCGCGAACGGGATGTCCCCGAGGACGGTGAGGACCCGCGGGTGCGGGCGCAGGTCGATGCTGGGAGCGGGTTGGGTCACGTCGTCCTCTTCGATTCGTGCTCGGTCAGCTACACCTTGCCACCGAGCACAGACAGGATGGGACGGCTTGCGCGAGGTGCCGCCCGCCGATCGCTCAAGAGCCGTTGAGGGCCGTGCTCGTCTGCTGGAGTCCGCGCCGGTCGCTCATGGTCTTTGCGGACATCTTGCGGACATCAACGCCAGAGGCCGCCTCCCTGTTACTCAGGGAAACGGCCTCTGACCTGCGGTTTTGCGTTGTAGCGGGGGCAGGATTTGAACCTGCGACCTCTGGGTTATGAGCCCAGCGAGCTACCGAGCTGCTCCACCCCGCGTCGGTGACACCACTGTACGTGTCCGCCCCGCCGGGTTGCAAACGAGCCACAAGACGAGCCCGGCGGGAGGTTGTCACACTGGGGCCATGAGCAGAGTCCGCGTGCACAACCTCTCGATCAGCCTCGACGGCTACGCCGCCGGCCGCGACATGAGCGAGGAGGACCCGATGGGTGTCGGCGGCATGGCGCTGCACCAGTGGGCCCTCGCGACCCAGGCCTTCCACGACCAGCACGCGACCGGAGCCGCCGGTCAGCCCGGCACCCTGGAGGACGCCCTCGTGGCCGCGGGTGTCGAGGGCATCGGCGCCACCGTCATGGGTCGGCGGATGTGGGGCCCGTCACGGGACGACTGGCAGGGCTGGTGGGGCGAGGAGCCGCCGTTCCACCACCCGGTCTTCGTCGTGACGAGCACGCCGCGCGAGCCGCTGGTCAAGGGCGAGACGACGTTCCACTTCGTCACCGACGGCGTGGCCGCGGCCGTGGAGCGCGCGAAGGAGGCCGCCGGCGACCGCGACGTCCGTCTAGGTGGTGGCGCCATGACCGTGCGGACCGCGATGGAGCTCGGCCTGGTCGACAGCCTCCACCTCGCGCAGGTGCCGGTGCTGCTCGGGGCGGGCCAGCGGCTCTGGGAGGGGCCGGTCGACTACCTCCTGACCAGGTCGGAGCAGGCCCCCAGCGGCGTGCTCCACCTCCACCTGGAGAAGGCGTGATCGTCTGGCACCACGGCCGCTGCAGCAAGAGCCGAGGCGCGTTGGAGCTGCTCCGCGGGTCCGGGGTCGAGCCCACGATCCGCCTCTACCTCGAGGACCCGCCGACGCGCGACGAGCTGGCGTGGGTGCTGGAACGCGTCGACGTACCCCTCACCCGCCCCGACTACCGCGGGAGCCAGGACCGCGACGCGGTCCTCGACGCCCTCGTCAGGGACCCCTCGCTGATCGAGCGCCCCGTCGTGATCAGCGGGGACCGAGCTGTCGTGGCGCGCCCTCCGGAACGCGTCCGCGAGCTGCTCGACTGACGCGGAGCGGGATGGCCCGGTCGTCGGCCAGCGGCTCGCGGCCGTACCACCGAGCCAGCTTGCCGCCCTTGTTGACCGCACGGATGCGACGCTCGGTCGCCTCACGCGACACCGTCGGGGTGACGACGAGGACGTGGTCGCCGGCGAGCAACTGGCTGTGCTCGTCGAGAGGCACGGACGCCCCGGCTCGCTCGACCAGCACGACCCGCGCACCGACCGGCAGCCGCAGCTCGCGGACGTAGACGCCGCGCAGCTGGGAATCCGACTCGACGGTGACCTGCAACAGGTCGGCGGCCAGGTTGTCCATCGGGGTGAGCTCGACGTCGAGCTCGGAGGCGCCACCGCGGTCGATGACGCCGAGCAGGCGGCCGACACGCGGGATGCTCGGGGCCTGCACGAGGGTGTAGACGACGACGAGCACGAAGACGACGTCGACGACCCGCTCGGCCCCGGCCAAGCCCTCCGTCACGGGGATGATCGCGATGACGATCGGGACCGCCCCGCGCAGGCCCGCCCACGACAGGAACGCCTGCTCGCGCCAGGGCAGCCGGAAGCCCAGCGCAGACAGCCACACCGCCAGCGGTCGCGCGACGAAGGTCGCCGCGGCACCCACGACGAGCGCGTCGACGAGCGCTTCGGGCAGCCGGGCCGGGGAGGCCAGCAGCCCGAGCAGGGTGAACAGCCCGAGCTCGGCGAGCAGCGCCGCCGACGACACGAAGCCGATGACCGCCCGCCGGTGCGGCAGGTGCGCGCTCCCGAGCACGAGCCCGCAGAGGTAGACGGCGAGGAAGCCGCTCGCGTGCAGTGCCTGCGCGGAGGTGAAGGCGATGAGGGTCAGCGCGAGCGTCGCGATCGGGTAGAGGCCCGCGGTCGGCAGCGCGAGCCGGGCGAGGATCCAGGCGCCGACAATCCCGACCAGCACTCCGAGAGCCGCTCCCGCGGCGAGCTCGTAGCCGATGAGCGCGGCCGACTCGAGGACACCGGTCCGGCCCCACTCGTCCGACGCGGCGAGCGAGACGAGCACGATCACGGGCGCGTCGTTGAGCCCCGACTCCGCCTCGAGCGTCGCGCGGAGCCGGCCCTTCACCGGCAGCTTCCGTAGGACAGAGAAGACCGTCGCGGCGTCGGTCGACGACACCACCGCCCCGAGGATGACCGCGGTGCGCAGGTCGACGTCGAGCAGCAGGACGGTCAGCCCCGCGATGACCGCGACCGACGCGAGCACGCCGAGGGTCGACAGCACGACGGCGAAGCCGAAGACCGGCCGGATGTGGGACACCTTCGTCGTGAGGCCGCCCTCGGCAAGGATGACGGCGAGCGCGAGCAGCCCGAGGTCGGCGGTGAGCTGGTAGTCCTCGAACTGCACGCCGAGGCCGGCCTCCCCCACCGCGACGCCGATGCCGAGGTAGAGCAGCAGCACCGGCAGCCCGGTGCGGGCCGAGACCCGCACGGCGAGGACCGCGACGAGCAGCAGCAGGCAGGAGCCGAGGAGTACGAGGTTCAGCTCCCCGTCCATGCCACCTCCTGCCTCACACGACCGCCCCGCTGTCCCTCGGCAGTCTCGCAGCCCGCGCCGGCCGGCCCGGCGAGCGCTTGGGCATCGGCGGGGCGGCGGTCGACCAGCGCTCGAGCACGAGCAGCAGCGGGGTCGCGGTGAAGGCCGACGACCAGGTCCCCACGACGAGCCCGAGCAGCAGCGCCAGCGCGAAGTCGGTGAGCGAGTCCCCACCCAGGACGACCAGCGCGGCCAGCACGAGCATCGCCCCGATCCCGGTGTTCACGGTCCGCGGCGCGGTCGCGAGGATCGCCTCGTCGGCCACATCGGCCAGCGGGGCGGTGCGGCGTGCGCCCCAGGTCTCCCTGATCCGGTCGAGCAGCACGATGCTGTCGTTGACCGAGACGCCGATGATGGTGAGCGCGGCAGCGAGGAAGACCCCGTCGACGGGTCGCCCGAGCCACGCGAAGACCCCGACGACGATCGCCAGGTCGTGCAGCATCGCCAGCACCGCTGCGGACGCGAACGTCCACCGGTAGCGCACCGAGAGGTAGGCCAGCTGCAGCGCCAGCGCGATGCCGAGGGCGAGCAGCGCCTTCGTGCGCAGCTCGTCACCGAGGGTCGGCCCGACCGACTCGTCACGCACCACGCTGACGTCCCCGCCGAGCGCCGCGAGCGCGTCGCGCACCGCTCCCGCCTCCTCCGCCGACAGCGCGGCGGAGCGGATGGTCAGGCCGCCGTCGGAGGACTGCACGACGGCCCGCGGCTGCCCCGCGTCGGCGACCGCCTGGCGGGCCGCGTCGACGTCGACCGGCGTCGTCGTGGCGTACTCCACGAGGCGCCCACCCGTGAACTCCACGCCGAGCTCGAGCCCGCGCAGGGCGATCCCCGCGGTCGCGACGAGCAGCGCGACGGCCGACACCGCGAGCCAGGTGCGACGGCGTGCCATCAGCCGTGGCGACCGGCGCTGCAGCCAGAGCCGCACCCGACCGAGCCCGGACAGCCCGGTGACCCGCGGGCGGCGCAGCACCCAGCCGCGGGCCAGCGCCTGCTCGGTCAGGACCCGCGACACGAGCAGCGCGGACACGAGCGAGGCCAGCACGCCGATGCACAGCGTGACACCGAAGCCGCGGACCGGCCCGGTCGCGAAGAGGAAGAGCAGCCCGGCCGCGAGCAGCGTCGTCGCGGCGCTGTCGGCAATCGCCGACCAGGCCTTGGCGAAGCCGACGGCCAGCGACCCGCGCAACCCGCGCGGGTGGGCGACCTCCTCTCGGGCCCGCTCGAAGACGAGCACGTTGGCGTCGATGGCGAGGCCCGCCGACAGCAGCAGCCCGGCCAGTCCCGGCAGGGTCAGGGTCGCGCCGAGGGTCACCAGCGCGGCGTAGGAGATCAGGCCGTACGACGCGAGACCCACCGCAGCAAGAAGCCCCGCCAGCCGGTAGACGAGCACGAGGAACGCAGCCGTGAGGGCGAGCCCGATGACGCCGGCCTTGCCGCTCGCCTCGATGGCGTCGGCGCCGAGCGTCGGCCCGACGGTGCTGCGCGAGACCACGGCGACGTCGACCGGCAGCGCACCGCCCTCGACGAGGACCGCGAGGTCGCGGGCGGACTCGCGGGTGAAGTCGCCGGTGATCTGCGTCGAGCCGCCGAGGATCCCGGTGCCGCACGACACCGACGGGTCGACCTGCGGCGAGGACACCACCTCGCCGTCGAGCACGATCGCGACCCGACGCGCCGGGTCGCCCGGCGGGGAGCAAGCGGCCTTCCCCGTCAGGTCCGCCCAGGCGCGGTCACCCGCGCCGTCAAAGTCGACCGCCACCGACCACGACGACCCGAACTGGTCGAGCTCGGCGCGCGCCCCCGACACCTGCGCGCCGGTCAGGGCGGAAGGCCCGTAGGCGATCGGCCGGCCGTCCTCGTCCACCTCCTCCCCCACGTCTGCGGTGACCGGGTGGAAGGTCAGCTGCGCGGTCTCGCCGACGGCCGCCTCCGCGGCCCGCGGGTCCTGCACCCCGGGCAGCTCGACGATGATGCGCTTCTCGCCGGAGCGGGCGAGCGTCGGCTCGCTGACGCCGAGGGCGTCGACGCGTCGGCGCAGCACCTCGAGGGTCCGGTCGGTCGCGTCGGCGTCGGCGACGACCGCTCCGGTGTCGCGGGTCTCGAGCACGATCTGAGTGCCCCCGCGCAGGTCGAGACCGAGGCGCGGCGAGGTGGTGAGGACGGCGGCCAACGAGAGGCCGAGGACGACGAGCGCGAGCAGCGCACGCCACAGCGGGGCACGGGACATGACGGGGTTCTCCAGCAGGGAGGGCCGCCCAGGTCGGGGCGGCAGGGCAGGGACGCTCAGGTGCCTGCGACTGCGGGAGGTGCACGGCTCGGGGAGCCGGAGAGGAGGAGCGAGGGGTACGACGAGGACGGCGGGCGCGGCAGCTGGCCGAGCAGCAGCGGAACGAGCGAGCGGTGGGCCGCCGGCAGCACGCCGACGGGCCCGGCCGAGCCGGACGTACCGCCGGAGGCGCCGGCCCCGAGGACGACGCCGCCCAGCTGGCGCTCGGCGCCGCGCACGTCACCGGCGGTCGTCGGCGACACCTCAACGACGCGGGTGGCCGAGCGCTGACGGGCGGTCGTCGTCGTACGCCCCTGGTCCTGGACCACCGTCGCGGACCCGCCGCTGCGGACCTCGGCGCGGGCCGTGGGGGCCGCGATGCCGAGGGCCGCGAGGACGAGCAGCAGACACGCCAGTGCCCGGCCGGGGGTCCGGCCGGGCACGGGGCGCTGCTGCTCGATGAGGATCAGCTCGGGCTGGGCGAGGGCGACGCCGACGGTGACGCCGATGCCGAGCCCGAGGCGCTCGGGGACGGCGACGCGCTGCCGGCGGCGGCCGCCCGGGCGAGGGCGTCACGCAGTCGCGCCTGCGCTTCGCCGTACGCCGTGAAGTCCGGCGGGCTCTTGGCCAGCGCGGCCTGCGCGTCGTCGAAGGCCTGCTGCGCGTCCGCGATCGCCTGAGCCGCAGGGCCGCTCCCGGGTGCGGGCGGCTGACCCGGGGTCGGGGTGGTCGGGGTCGCACCACTGCCCGCGAGCAGCGCCTTGACGGCCTCGGCGAGGGTCTCCTTGATGACCGTGCGGTTGCCATAGTTGACGATGACGTACTGCAGGCGGGGGTAGCTCGCGCCCTGCTGCGACTGGACGTAGATCGGCTGCACGTAGAACAGCGAGCCTCCGACCGGCAGCGTCAGCAGGTTGCCGACGATGATCCGCGAGCTGCCGGCTTGGACCAGCGGGAAGAGCACGCCGCGGACGGCCGAGTCGGACTGGAAGTTGCCGGCGACCTGACCCGGACCGCGGACCGGCGGGACGACGGGGACCTGCAGGATGCGGATCTTGCCGTAGTCGTCACCGGGGTCGCTCGAGACGGAGACGAGAGCGGTGAGGTTGGGCTGGCTCCGCGCGATGAACGACGTCGTGAGGTTGAACGACGGACGGGTCGTCCCGGGGAACTGCGACAGCACGTAGTACGGCGGCTGGTCGCCCTCGCCGGCGGCGCGGAAGATGGAGTTGGGGTTGGCCGACGCCGCGTTGGTGCCGCTCGAGGTCGTCGTGACGTTGGCCGGGTCAGCCGGGATCTGCCAGTAGTCGTCGCCCTGGAAGAACTTGCGGGACTCGGTCACGTGGTAGCGGGTCAGCAGCTCGCGCTGGACCTTGAACAGGTCCTCGGGGTAGCGGAAGTGCGCGCGCAGGTCGTCGCTGATCGCGCTCTCCGGCTCGAGCACCCCGGGGAAGGCCTTCGACCAGGTCTTGAGCACCGGGTCGTCGCTGTCGAAGGTGTAGAGCTTCACCTCGCCGGTGTAGGCGTCGACCGTGGCCTTCACGGAGTTGCGGATGTAGTTGACGGTGTCGAGGGGCAGACCGGCGCGGGTCTGGCTGTCGGCGGTCGCCTCGCCGAGCAGGGTGCGCTCGGAGTAGGGGTAGCCGTCACTGGTGGTGTAGCCGTCGACGATCCAGAGGATCTTGCCGTCGACGACCGCGGGGTAGGGGTCCTCGTCGAGCTGCAGGAAGGGCGCGACCTTCTGCACCCGCTCGCGCGGGGTGCGGATGTACTGCAGCTTGCTCTCGCTGCCGAGCGCGCCCGACAGGACGAGGTTCTTCTCGCGGAACTTCAGCGCGTAGGCGAGCTTGCGGACCGGGCCGCTGAGCTCGACACCACCGTCGCCGTCGTAGTTGTAGTTGGGCGCCTCGCCCTCGGTCACGCCGTCGGTCTCGGCCTGCTCGGTGTCGACGACGCTGTAGTCGGTGGTGCCCTCGCCGAAGTAGATGCGCGGCTCGTCGATCTTCAGCGGGCCCTTGACCGGCAGCCCACCGACCTCGAAGACGGGCTGGCCGTCGCCGTCGGTCTGGTTGGCGGGCGCGGCGACGAAGCCGTTGCCGTGGGTGTAGATGAGGTGCTCGTTGATCCAGTTGCGCTGGTCGGCGCCGAGGCCGGCCTTGCGCAGCTCGCGGACCGCCACGACGTAGTCCTTCACGCCGTCACCGAGGTCGTAGCGGTCGATGTCGAGGGAGGTCTCGTTGAAGCCGAAGTAGCCGCGGAAGCGCTGGAACTGCGTGAAGGTCGGCGGCAGCACGTTGGGGTCGAGCAGGCGGGTGTTGGGCACCGTCGCCTTGTCGGCCGCGAGGGTCTGCAGGTTGGTCTGCGTGGCGGTCTCCGCGACGTTGAACGTCGTCGTCTCGGACTCGTCGATGGAGTACGCCGCGCGGGTCGCCTCGATGTTGCGCTGGATGAACTCGGCCTCGCGCTCGATCTCGTTGGGCTTCACCCGGAACTGCTGGGTGTAGGCCGGGTAGACGCCGCCGAGCACGATGGCCGACAAGACGAGCAGCGCGAGGGCGCCGGCGGGCAGCACGATGTTGCGGACGTAGATGTTGGCGAAGAACAGCAGCGCGCAGATGATGGCGACGCCGATGAGGATGTTCTTCGCGGGCAGCACCGCGTTGACGTCGGTGTAGCTCGCTCCCTGCACCCTGCCGCGCTCGCTGAAGGCGAGGCCGAAGCGGTCGAGGTAGTAGGCGCCGGCCTTGAGCAGCACGATGATCCCGATGAGCACCGACAGGTGGGCCCGGGCCGCCGGGCTGACCTTCTCCCCCACGGTCTGCAGGCGCACTCCGCCGAACAGGTAGTGGGTGACCGCGGCGGCGAGCAGGCTCAGCACGACGGCGGTGAGCACGAAGGTCAGCACGAAGCGCTGGAACGGGTAGGTGAAGGCGAAGTAGGAGATGTCGCGGCCGAACTGCGCGTCCTTCACGCCGAAGTCGGTGGCGTTGCGCCACAGCAGCCAGGTCTGCCAGCGGCTCGCGGCGGACAGCCCCGCGAAGACGCCGAACACGCCGGAGGCGAGCAGCAGCACGGGCGTGAGGTAGGGCTCGACGGCGACGCGGTAGCGCTCGAGGTTCTGCTGCTCGAGCGACATCGGGCGGAACGGCGGGCGCAGCCGGTAGGCCAGCGTGATGTTGGCCCCGACGAGCAGCGCCATGAGCAGGCCGAAGGCCACGAACAGCAGCAGCTTGGTGCGCAGGACGGTCGAGAAGACCTCGCTGAAGCCGACGTCGCGGAACCACAGCAGGTCGGTGTAGAGCGCGATGCCGACACCGCCGAGCAGCAGCACAAGGGCGACGACGACGAGGGACGGGGCGAGCAGGCGGGGGCGGGCAGGCAGGCCCGCCCCGGGTGTGCGGACGGCCACGCGGCTCACTTCCGGTACTGAGGGGTTGGTGCTCCTACCTGTCGAACTCAACCACAGGGGGTCGGAGTTCCCCCGGTGCGGTTGGATGGCGCCCGTGAGCACGCAGCTGCAGGCCGTCGTCGGAGAGGTCGAGGGCCACCTCGCGGAGGCCGGCTGGGACCAGCCGCCCCAGCTGTTCGCCCTCGTCGAGACCGAGGCGCTGCTCGCCGCGGAGCCGCAGCTCGCCCAGTCGCTCGGCCTCGTCGCGAGCCGCCCCGGCCACCTGACCCCGATCGCGCAGGACCCGCTCGCCGACGGCCCGCTCGACGAGGCGCTCGCAGGCGTCGTCTTCGGCCCCGACGTGCTCGGGGTCGTGCTCGCCCACGAGGTCCTCGTGCTGCCTCCGACCGCGGAGGCAGCGCTCGCGGAGTCCGACGACCCGGCCGTCGTCGCGGCGTCCCACGAGGCCCGCCGCGAGGTCCGGATGTGCGTCGGGGTCGTCCGCGACGGCACCCGCGCCTGCGTGCTGCGGCTGCGCGGCCACGACGGTGCCGCCGACGAGCGGGTCGGGGGCGCCGACCTCGCGCCGGCCCTCGCCGACGCGCTGCTCGCCACGCTCGAGGACTGACAGCCGGGCCGCCACGCCCTCGGCGTACTCCCCTGCTGTCAGCGGGGCGGCTTCTTCGCGGGGGCCTTCTTCGCGGGGGCCTTCTTCGCAGGAGCAGCGGCGGGTACGACGGGGGGCGCGGGCTTGCGCACCGCCCGGCGGGTGGGCGCAGGCGGCGGCTGGTCGGTGACCGGCAGGTCGAGGGCGAACTCCGCGCCCTTGCCGGTGCTCGACACGACAGTGAGCGGGAAGCCGGCGTCGTCGGCCAGCCGGCGGACGAACGACAGCCCGAGGCCGAGGCCCCCGACGCGGCGGGTCGCCGAGCCGTCGACCTGCTCGAAGGACGTGAACAGCAGCGCCTGGTCGCGCTCGGCGATGCCCGGTCCGCTGTCCTTGACCGACACCCGCACGCTGCGGCCGTCGGGTGACATCGCGCCGACGAGAGCGATGGGGGTCCCGACGGGGGTGTACTTCACCGCGTTGTCGAGCAGCTCGTCGAGGGCCTTGGCGACCCAGGTCGGGTCCACCAGCACGTGCGGCAGGGAGCCGGCGACGCGCCGCCGCAGGTCACCGGCGCGCTCGGGCGCGCGACCCCTCCACGCCACCAGCCGCTCGTCCAGCAGCGCCCGCACCGCCACCGGCCGGGGCGAGACCTGGACCCGGCCGGCCTCGATGGACGCGACGTCGACGAGGAGGTCGACGACGCGGTTCATCTTGAGGCTCTCGGCGAGGATCGTCGCGGAGAAGGTCGCGACCTGCTCGGGGCGCAGAGCCGCCCCCCGGCTGACGAGGATGTCGGCGTAGCCCCGGATCGGGGTCAGCGGGGTGCGCAGCTCGTGACTGACGTTGGACAGGAACTCGGTCTTCATCCGCTCGACCTCGCGCTCGCGCGTCGTGTCGCGCAGGACGACGACGACGCCGTCGCCGGACTGCAGCGGGGTGATGGCGATGCGGACGGGCACGGTCGGCCCGCCGTCGACGGGGTGGACCTCGCCGGGGGCGTCGCGCAGCCGCAGGCGCGCGTCGGCGAGCTGCTCACCCGCGGGGTCGCGCACGTCGAGGACATCCACGAGCGAGCGGCCGAGCGCGGCCGCCTCGTCGGGGAGACCTGCCATCTCGACCGCGGCCCGGTTGACGCTCGTCACCGTGCCGGTCCCGTCCGTGGCGACCATCCCGTCGGACATCGACGCGAGCACCGTCGCGAGCCGGGCCGCGGAGTCGCGCAGGTCGTCGGTGAGCCGACCGAGGTTGCCGGTCATCGCGTCGAAGGTGCGCGACAGGGCCGCGACCTCGTCGTCGCCGGTCACCCCGGCGGTGGCGGCGAGGTCTCCGGCGCCGATGCGCTCGGCGGCGTCGGTGAGGCGGCGGACCGGGTCGACGGTGCGCCGACCGAGCACGACCGCGACGACACCGACGAGCGCGGTGGTCAGGAGGGCGGTGAGCATCAGGACCCGCAGCGCATCCCGCTGCGCTGCCAGCGACTCGTCGGCGCGACGCGACAGCGCCAGCACGCCGACCGGCTCCCCGTCGAAGCCCTGCAGCGGCACGAAGCGGACCGTCGGGCTCTTGCCCTCGGCCTGGACGGTCACGCCGTCGGTGTCTATGCCGGACGACAACCCGGTACGGGAGGCGATCGCCTCGAGCTGGTCGGCCTCGGCCCCGGACCGGTTGGACGCGACGACGTCGTCGCCGACGAGCAGGGACAGGCCGTAGCCGCCAGCATCGAAGTCGTCGGCGGCGTAGGCGTCACCGAGCCGCTGGCCGAAGACGAAGACCGACGCCGGCCGCACGTCGGCGCTGGCGCGCGTCTCGGGCACCAGCACCACGAGCGCGAGGGACGGCTGCGCGCCCGCCAGCCGGGTGAGCAGGGTCAGCGGTTGCAGGACCGCCTCGGGCCCGGTGGTCTCGAGCGCGAAACGGACCGCGCGGTCCTGCCCCAGTGAGAGGGTCTCCGCAGGGGTGAGCGGGCTCGACCCTCCGACGGCGGTGGCCTTGCGCGTGCGGTCGACGACGCCGGCGAAGGTGTCGCCGCGGTTGGAGAGGCTCGCCAAGATGCCGGTGACGTCGGCGGCTGACGCGCTGCGGGCGTAGGCAGCCTGGGCGACCCGCCCGACGGGGACGGCGCTCTCGCCGGTGGCGGTGAGGGCCTGCAGCCGGCCCTGGGCGGCCTGCTCGACGAGCGACGCGGCCTGCTCGTCGAAGCGCGAGGTGACGACGGTGCCGACGACGCCGACGGCCGCCGCCGCCATCGCCAGGACCCCGGCCAGGATCGCGGCGACGACCTTCGCGAGCAGCGAGGTGCGGGCCAGCACGACCAGTGCGGTGAGCACGAGCACCGCCCCGGCGCCGCGCAGCGCGGTGGCGGTGACGGCCTGCGACGGCCCGTCGTCGGCGATCGGGGCCACGACCGCCGCGGCCGCGGCGAGCGCGAGGCCGCCCCCGAGGGCAGCCCCGGCCTTGCCTCCGACCGCCCGCACGGCCGCCAGGGCGGCGGCCAGCGAGGCGCCGGCCGCGAGGACCGAGGGACCGGGGGCGGCACCCAGGGGTACGACGATTCCGGCCAGCGGGAGTGCTCCCAGGACCGGCGCGACGGGACGCTCCGCTGAACGAGCCGGTGAGGAGGGAAGCGCTCCGGCGTACAGCCCTGCACCGAGCAGCAGAGCGCCGGCGCAGCGGGCGAGCGCGAGGTCGTCGGACGCCGCCGAGCCGAAGCTCAGGCCGGTGCGGACCTCGACAGCGACGAGGACGACCGCACCGAGGGCGGCGAGCAGGGCGGGGACGCGGGAGCCGGGGGTGCGGCGGGTCAGCGCCAGCGCCGCGCAGGCGAGCCCGGCCCAGGCGGCGACGGCCAGCAACTGGACGGAGCCGAGCAGCGCGAAGGGGACGCCGGGCTCCATGCCGGGAGTCTAGGGACCACAGGCCCCCGCGACCGGCGAATCAGCAGCCTTCGGGCACGCCGCCGTCGCGCAGGACTCGCAGGCCGACGAGCGCGTCGCGCAGGGTCGCGGCCTTGATGAGGGTGAGGCCGTCGGGTGGGCTGGTCCTGGCCTCGGCGCAGTTGTCGGCCGGGACGAGGAAGACCGTCGCGCCCTTGCGCCGGGCCCCGACGAGCTTCTGGCTGATGCCGCCGATCGGGCCGACCTGGCCGTCGGCCGACATCTCGCCGGTGCCCGCGACGTGGCGACCGCCCGTGATGTCGACCTTGTCGAGCTTGTCGACGATGCCGAGGGCGAACATCAGGCCCGCGCTCGGGCCACCGACGTCCTTGAGGTTGATGTCGACGGTGATGTCGCGCACCGGCGTCGGCGTCGTGACGATGCCGATGACGGGGCGGGGCGCCGCGTCGGGGTTGGCAGGGTCCGTGGGAGAGGCCGAGGTCGTGATCGAGACCTCCTCCACCGCACCGGAGTCGCGGCGGAAGCCGATGCGCACCGTCTCACCCGGCTGGCGGGTGCCGATGAGCTCGCGCAGGCCGGGGCCGTCGAGGACCGGCTCACCGTCGACCTCGACGATGACGTCACCCGGCTGGAGCTTGCCCGTCGAAGGACCGGCGGGGACCTGGTCGACGGTGACGACCTCGGAGCGGATCTTCAGCACCCGCAGCGCGGCGGCCGTCGCGGTGTCCTGCGACTGCTGCATGGACTGCTGGTTGTCGGCTTCGACCTCTTCGTCGGTCTTGTCCGGGGGGTAGACGATCTCGCGCGGCAGCACGGCCTTGTCGCGGTCGAACCAGCCCCACAGCGCCGCGCCGAGGGTGAGCCGCTGCGAGACGCTCACGGTCGTGAGGTCGAGCTTGCCCGTGGTCGGGAAGGTCGGACGGCCGGTGATCTCGATGACGGGCTGGCCGCTTGCGGTGCCCTCCGCCCCGAGGGTGTCGAAGGTCGGGCCGGGCTCGAGGGCGACGTAGGGCACCGGCGTCACCGCCCCGCCGAGCGCGAGCGCCGCCGACAGGGCGGTGCCGAGCGAGAGGGTCAGGGCGCGCCGGGTCACCCTCGAAGCGTAGGCGAGCAGGCCCGGTCACGCCGCCGGCCGGCCTCCCTCGTCGGGTGGCCGGCCGGTCGGCGGTGCTGTGGGGCTGGGACGGGCTAGGAGAAGAAGCCGAGGCTCTTCGCGCCGTCGCCGCGGCCGTTGGCGGACGCGAGCTCGGGCTCATCGAGAGCGGGGACCGCCTCGAGCACGGGGGCGTCGACGACCGGCGCGTCGACCGCCGCGACCTCGACCAGAGCAGGCGCCTCGACGACAGCAGGCACCGGGGCCTCCTCCACGACGGGCTGCGCGGGGACGAGCGAAGCCGTGTCGACGGCGCCGGGCACCTCGACCTTGATGACGGTGCGGAACGCCAGCGGGACCTCGGCGAGGGCGTGCACGCTGACCTCGTTGATGCCCTCGACGTTGCGCAGGTGCTCGACGAGGCGCACTGCGTCCTCGAGGCTTCCGACACGACGGAACGCGGGAGTTCCGTCGTGGGCGGGGAAGAAGACGACGTGCTCCACGAGCGTGCCCCTCTGCTGATCCGGGTGGTGCGACGTGTTGGTCTTCGGCACGCCGTCACCCCTTCCTTGAGCCCTCGTTGTCCCTGACACCTGCCCTGGACCCCGGCCGGTGTCCTGTGCAGACTGAGAAGCGATCTGCCCGATGTGTCCCGCATGTCGGACAGGACTCGCTTCGAAGTTGTCGAACATTGGCGCGCGAGGTTCTCCCAGCACCTCCGTTACCTGGGTTAGTCGGCTATCCCAGCCCCCGACGGAAGAGGCACCATGTCCTCGATGCAGGACCTGCCAGGGCTCGCACCCCTCGCACCGGTCAGTCCCCCCGCAGACGCCCCGGCACGTCCGCGCCTGCGTGCCGTGCCCGACGTCCCGCTCGACTTCGACGACGCCGTGCGCACGCTCACCCCGCGCCTGGTCCGCTACGCGACCCGGCGCCTCGGTGACGTGCACGAGGCGGAGGAGGTCGTGCAGGAGGCGCTGCTGCGTGCCTACAAGCACCGCGCCGAGCTGCTCGCCGAGGACGACCTCGCCGCGTGGTCGACCTGCGTGACCGGGCGCCTGGTCATCGACCGGCTGCGGGTGCGTGGCCGGTCCACCTCCGTCGCCGAGGTCCCCGAGGGCACCCGCGTCGGTCGCGACACCGCCGACGTCGTCGTCGCCCGCGACGAGGCCCGCACCGCGCTCGACGCGCTCGACGCGATGCCGCCCCGCCAGGCCGCGGTCCTGTGGGCCCGCGAGGTCGAGGGTCTCGCCTACGACGAGATCGGCGCGCGCTTCGGCATGACCGAGCCGGCCGTCCGCTCGATCCTCACCCGCGCCCGCAAGGCCCTGCGCAAGGAGTACGCCGCCCGCGGTGGCACGCTCCCGGCCGGTGGGCTGGCCGCCATCGCCCCCTGGGCCGACGGCCTGGGCTGGCTGGAGCGCCTGCGCGGCGTCGTCGGCCGCGTCGCCGCCCCCGCCGCTCTCGGCGTCGTCACCACCGGCCTGCTGGCCGGTGGCCTGCTCACGCTCCCAAGCTTCGACAGCGTCACCCCAGCCCCGCCAGCCATGACGACCACCGTGGTGACCTCGCTGTCGCTCGACACCCCGGAGATGCTGCACGTTCCTCAGGGATCAGCCGTCCCGCTGCAGCCAGCGCTCACCCGCAAGCCCACAGCGACAGATTTGGCCGCCGGAAGCGAGCCTCCAGGAGCAAAGGTGGTGAGGACGGTAATGAACGCAACTGTGGGTTGCGATGTCCTGTTGTCAACACCCAAGGGCCTAGCCGGCATTGGCAGCGGTGACTGCGGTGGCGGGCGCACATCCACGACCTACGTCGACCTCACGCTTCCGCTCGTCGGCAAGGTCGGCATCACCAGCGACGAAGAGTGCCACCCCGTGTTCGGCAAGGCCCCCAACCCAGTGATCAAGTGCGAGAGCACGCCCGACGGAGGATCCCAGTGAAGCGCGCCATCATCACCGCCAGCGTTGCCAGCATCGCCCTTGTCGGCGCGTTCGCCGGTCAGTCGTCCGCAACGAGCGACAGTCAGAAGCGGATCTGTCTGTCGATGAGCTACGACCCGCAGAACCAGGGGACCGAGCCGCTGTGCGTCTGGATCCCGCTCGGCGAGTAGTCGCGGCAGAGGCAGCCGTCTTGTCGGTCGGGGCGCGCGTCGTACCGGGGGGTTCGGGCGCGCGCCTCGGCCGACACTGCTGTCCGGCCCCGGGCACAGGACAGCTGCCGACGAGCGAGCGTGACGCTTCCGCGGAAGCGTCAGTGCGAGGAGCGCTCGGTCGCCTTCGGCATCGGGCGGGGCGACGGGACGGGCGACGACATCGCCGAGCGGAACCGGTCGTACTCCTTCACGGAGTCGATCGCCTGCTCAGGGCCACGGGCCCGGGACGTCCAGTGCGCGTAGACGATCGCGCCGACGGTCGCCAGCGGCACTGGCAGGAGCCAGGCGAGCCAGGGGGCCATCAGTGCTCCTCGGGAGTGTCGGGCGCGCCCTCACTGTAGAGCGCAAACCGCCCGGAGTCTCGTAGGCATCAAGGTGACCCCACCCACTCCTCGTCACCGTCGGCGAAGAGCTGCCGCTTCCAGATCGGCACCTGGTCCTTGAGGTCGTCGATGAGCCGGCGGGCCGCCTCGAACGCCTGTCCGCGGTGCGCGGCCGACGCGGCCACCACGACCGCGACGTCACCGACGGCGAGCAGCCCGGTGCGGTGCACCGCCGCGAGGGCGATCACCGACAGGTCGGCCGCGACCGTCTCGGCCACGGCCAGCAGCGCGGCCTCGGCGCCGGGGTGCGCGGAGTACTCCAGCTCGGTCACCTCGCGCCCCCCGTCGGAAGACCGCACGACTCCGGTGAACGACACGACCCCGCCCGCGGCGTCGTCCGCCACGGCCGCGAGCACCTCGTCGACCGAGAGCGGGCTGTCACGCACGGCAGTCAGGCGTACGACGGGAGCGCTCACCCCCTGATCGTCCCCGACGAGCCGCGACCCGGCCGCACCCGGGTCAGTGGCCGCGGCGGCGGCGGCGGGCGGCGCGCACGAGCGCTGCCGTGCCGACCAGCGCCACCGTGGCGCCCGCGGCTGTATAAGCCCCGCCGCGCCCGTCAGCCGTGCGGCCCGCGAGGTGCCCGCGCAGCGCGGCGTCGTTGGTCCACTGCGGCTCCCAGCCGACCGCCTTCAGTGCCGTCGACGGGACCACGAGCGGCGCGAGCAGGTGGTCGAGCTCCCGCGGCGAGCCGGCGGAGACACCGAGGCGGTGCAGCCGCTCGGCCGTCGAGATCGCGACCGACGCGGGCAGCTCGAGCCGCCGCACGCCCGCGATCGACTCCACCTCCGACTGCGCCAGCCACCCGTCGCAGCCCACGGTCACGCCACCGGTGACGACGCCGCAGGCGGCCAGCTCGAGGGCCGCGACGAGGTCGTCGATGTGGCACAGCTGCCACAGCGGCTCCGTGCCCCGCACCGCGAGCAGCCGCGACGAGGACAGCTGGCGCAGGAGCGTCCCGTCGTACACCGGTCCGAGCCGTCCCCCGACGAGCGTCGCCGGGCGCAGGACCGTGACCTCCGGGCCGCCGCGCGCGGCCGCGAGCCGCTCGACCTCGACGTGGTCGCCGACGAGGGAGTCGTCGGGGAGCGCGAGCAGGGGCGCGTCCTCGGGCAGCGGCACAGGGTCGCCGGGCCGCGGGCCGTAGACCGCGGCGGAGGTCGTCAGCACGACCCGCTTCACCCCTGCGGTGCGGGCGGCGGCGAGCAGCAGCTCGGTCCCGCGCACGTTCTGCGCACGCCGGGCGTCAGGGTCGGTGGTCACGTCGTACGACGTGGCGAGATGCACCACGGTCGTGACGCCGGTCAGTCGCGACGCGAGCAGCGGGTCGCGGACCTCGGCGGCGCGCCAGACGACACCGTCGACGCGCGCGGTCGCGGTGTCGAGGCCGATCAGTCCCCCGACGTCGTCACGGTCGGCGAGCCGCTCGACGAGCAACCGGCCGAGCCCGGACGCCGCACCTGTGACCGCGACGACCGGTGGAGCCTGCCGCCTGAGCCTCATCCGCGCGGCGGGGTTACCGTGACCCGCATGAGCGACCGCACCTCCGCCAGCGCTGCGGGGCGACGGTGACCCGTCCCCCGTTCGGGTTCGGGCCGTCCGACCGCCCCGAAGATCCCGAGGGTAGCGATCCGTTCGGGCTTTCGGGCATGTTCGGCGGCGCACTGGGACCGGACCTGTTCTCCGGGCTGCAGAAGTTGCTGTCGTGGCAGGGCGGACCGGTCAACTGGGACCTCGCCACCCAGGTCGCCACGACTGCCGCGGGCACTGACGACCCTGCCGTCACCGACGCGGACCGGGCCGCGGTCGTGGAAGCCGTCCGCTTGGCCGACCACTGGCTCGACCCCGTCACGACGCTGCCCGCCTCGTCGGGCGACGCCCGCACCTGGACCCGGTTGCAGTGGGTCGAGCAGACGCTGCCCGCGTGGAAGCAGCTCGTCGAGCCGGTCGCCAGCCGCGTCGTGGCCGCGATGGGCGGTGCGCTCGAGAAGGGCATGCAGGGCCTCATGGGCGGCGGCGCGATCCCCGGGCTGCCCGAGGGCATCGGCCCCGAGATGATCGCCGGGATGCTCGGCGGCGGCCAGATGAAGCAGATGATGGACCAGGTCGGCGGCCTGGTCTTCGGCGCGCAGGTCGGCCAGGCGCTCGGGGCGCTCGCCGGCGAGGTCCTCGGCGCGACCGAGATCGGGCTCCCCCTGTCCGACGGCGCCGCGCTGCTGCCGGCCAACGTCGCCGCCTTCACCGACGGCCTCGAGGTCGACGCCGGCGAGGTGCGTCTCTACCTCGCGCTGCGCGAGGCCGCCCACCAGCGGCTGTTCGCCCACGTGCCGTGGCTGCGGGCGCACCTCTACGACGCCGTCGACGCCTACGCCCGCGGCATCGAGGTCGACCCGGCCGCGATCGACCAGGCCATCTCCTCCATCGACCCCTCCGACATGGAGTCGCTGCAGAGCGCGCTGTCGCAGGGCGTCTTCGAGATGAAGCCGACCCCGTCTCAGCAGGCCGCGCTCGACCGGCTCGAGACCGCCCTCGCCCTCGTCGAGGGCTGGGTCGACGCGGTCGTGGAGGCCGCCGCCGCCGAGCGGCTGCCGTCCTCGGTGGCCCTGCGCGAGACCGTACGTCGCAGGCGTGCCAGCGGCGGACCCGCCGAGCAGACGTTCGCCACCCTGGTGGGGCTGCAGCTGCGGCCGCGCCGGCTGCGCGAGGCGGCGTCGCTGTGGGCCGCTGTCGCGCAGGCCAAGGGGATCGAGGGCCGCGACGCCCTGTGGGAGCACCCCGACCTGCTGCCCGGCCCGACCGACCTCGAGGACGTGCTCGGCTTCCTCGACCGCACGGGCGCCACTCCCGACGAGTCCGGCACCGACTGGGATGCCGCCCTGCGCGACCTCGCCGACGGCGACCCGGACAGTGACGCCGCCGACCCGGACAGCGACCCCGACGCCGACGGGACCTGACTCCGGCGTCAGCGCGACGGGTCGTCAACGTGTCGTCGGGCAGGCGCGGCCGCGCTGCCGGGCTCAGGTGCCGGAGAGGTCCAGCCCGGCGGTCGCGGCGACGCCCTCGAGGTAGCCACGGGCGCGCTCGGCTCTCGGGTAGCGGGCGACGAGCTCCCAGAACGGCGCGTCGTGCCCCGGCTCGAGCAGGTGCACGAGCTCGTGGACGAGCACGTAGTCCACGACCCAGTCCGGCATCCCGCGCAGCCGGGTCGACAGCCGGATCGTGCCGTCGGCCGGCGTGCAGGAACCCCACCGACCGCCCTGCCGCTCGCTCCACGTGACGCTCACCGGCCGCGCCCGCCCGTCGAGGTAGCGGTGCGACAGCCGCTCCGCCCGGGCGGCGAGACCCGCGTCGTCCGGGCGTCGGCGGGCGTCCTGGCGCGCCAGCCGGTCGACCATCTCGGTGACCCAGCGGTCCTCGTCGGCCTTCGACATCCGCGCGGGCAGCAGCACGACGGTCCGCCCGTCCTGCCGGTAGGCGCTCACCGTGGCCCTGCGCCGGGCGCTGCGCACGACCTCGACACCGTCGGGCCGGGTGACGCGCACGGGGGGCACGAGACGCACGGTAGGTGCCGCCCGACGCCCGGTCCAGCACCGTTGCGTGACGGTGGACACGCGTCGCACCCGGGCAGCGAGGGCAGCGAGACGGGCCTGTGCCGCTACCGGGTCGAACTTTCTTCTGTCCACAGGCAGTGGACGGCGTTCCTGCAGGTCAGGGGTATCAGGCATGCGTTGTCCACATGGCCGTCCCCAGGGGTGGACCGGGACTGTCCACAGAGACACGCCTTCCGACCCACACCCCGTCCCCAGCACTGTCCACAGGGTGGGGTGAGGGGCCGTTGACGACCGAACGACAGCACGCCTAGCGTCTCGCAGCACGGAGCCCCCGGTGCTCCGGGACCGGTCGCAAGGGGAAGGCGACCAGTCTCGGAGCCCGGGGGCTCCGTGACGCAGCAGGGTCGTTCGAGCAGTCGCGTCGAGCAGTACGACGGACTGCCGTGGGCCGGCCGGTCAGGCCGGGACGCGGACCTGCTTCTGACGCACCGGGGTCGCCGAGACCCACGCGGTGCCGGAGTAGCCGAGCTGCTGAGCCGCGGCCTTCGACAGGTCGAGCACCCGGCCCCCGGCGTACGGGCCACGGTCGTTGATGCGCACGACGACGCAGCGCTCGCCACGGCAGACCTTCAGCCGGGTGCCGAAGGGCAGCGTCTTGTGGGCTGCGGTCATGGCGTACATGTCGTAGCGCTCACCGTTGGCGGTGGTGCGCCCCTGGAAGCCCGGGCCGTACCAGCTCGCCTCGCCGCGGAACGCGGGACCGACGGCAACGCTGCGCCAGACCAGCTTGGTGGCGCGCGGTGGCGTGCGAGCGGCGCCTCGGGAGGCGCGCTGCGGGGTCGCGGCGGGCGCCGCGACGACGCGCGGCGGCAGCTCGGACAACGCGCTGACGCTGGCGTCCTCGACGCTCTGCTCGGCGCTGGCGGCACCGCTCGGGACCAGCGAGGTCCCCAGAGCCGCGATGAGCGCGGTGGCCGCCGTCGTCGCGACCACGGGAAGGGTGTGGGCCGGGAGGCGACCGACGAGGCGGCGGGCCACACGACCGGCGGGGTGGCTGGCGCGAGGACGGCTGGCGGCGGGACGGGGCGTGCTGCTGGGCCTGCGGTTCGTCATGCGAGTGGTCGCTGTCCGGCTCCGCCCTGGGGCAGTGCTCCTGCCGCACCGCGGGTCGCGGGCCGGCCAGGGTCCGTACGGCGCCGAGGTGCCCGGTGGGGGCTCTCGACGGCTCGGCCGCAGGTGCTGGGCGGCGCGGGCGACGGACGGACGGGGGACCTCACCTCCGGGGTGTCTGCGTGCACGGGGCCTACCCGCGGCACGTTCGTGATCACCACGCTAGGTCGCCGTGCTTGCTCTGGCTAGCAGTTGTGACGCGCGCAGCAAGCGGTCTGCAAGCAGTCCGTCCACGTTCTTGCAGGTCAGCGGCCCGCGTGCGGATCATGCTGAGAGCCTTGTCACAGGCGCAGCAGCCGCCCTGACGCCCGATCTGCATGATCGACAGGCGGCCTGCACGCGACTCGCCGACGCGTCCCGTGCAGATGTCCTGATGATCACCGGCAGGGGCTGCGGCGAGGGCGGGGCCGCGGCGGCCGGGTAGCGCGTCGGCGCGGTGTGGAGGGCGTGGAGGGCCGCGGAACCGAATCACCCGTTCGTGTGGCGACATCGGTGCTGCGGGATCCCGACACCTCTAGGGCAGACCTCTCAGACAGGACGTCACATGACCCCGACCACCCGCACGAGCGAGCGCTCACCCCGCAGCGCCCTGCTCGCCGTGGCGCTCGCTGGCGCCATGGCCCTGCCCTTGGCGCCACCCGTGGCCGGGAGCACGACCGACGCGGCCCCGCTGGCGCGCGTCGTCGTCACCAGCGCGACGGAGAGCGTCTCCACGGTCGCCCGTGCGGTCGTCGCGGCCGGCGGCCGGGTGCTCGACCGGCTGCCGCTCGTGGGCGGTGTCTCGGCCGAGCTGCCCGCAGGCGGGGTCCTGGCCCCGGCGTACCTCGTCGTGCCGGACCGCGCGCTCACCCTCGCCGGGACCGCGTCGACCGACCCCGTCTCCACCGTCCGCCAGACCCTCGGCCTCGAGGGCACCGGGAGCGAGGGCGAGGGCGAGGGCGTCACCGTCGCCGTCGTCGACACCGGCGTCGCCGACCACCCTGACCTCGCCGGCCGGCTGAGCCACGTCGACGTCACGGGTGAGGGTGCCGGGGACGGCTACGGCCACGGGACCTTCATCGCCGGGCTCGTCGCCGGCAGCGGCGCGTCCAGCGGCGGTGCCTACGCCGGTGTGGCCCCGGGTGCCGACGTCCTCGACGTCAAGGTCGGCCGCGCGGACGGCTCCACCGACCTCGTGACCGTCCTGCGCGGTCTGCAGGCCGCAGCGCGCGCCGACGTCGACGTGCTCAACCTGTCGCTGTCGTCGGGCAGCCCGCTGCCCTACCAGCTCGACCCGCTCAACCGGGCGCTGCAGGCGCTGTGGGAGCGCGGCGTGGTCGTCGTCGTCCCGAGCGGCAACGTCGGCACCGAGGTCAGCGCCCCCGGCAACGACCCGCTCCTGCTCACGGTCGGCGGCCTCGACGAGTCCGGCACGGCCGCCCGTGACGACGACGCGGTCGCGAGCTGGTCCGGTCGCGGCCCGACCGACCAGGGCGTCGCGAAGCCCGACCTCGTCGCTCCCGGCGCCTCCGTGGTGTCACTGCGCGCCACCGGCTCGGTCGTCGACGCCGCCAACGCCTCGGCGCGCGTCGGCACCAGCTACTTCAAGGGCTCCGGCACGTCGTTCGCGACGGCGGTCACCTCGGGCGCGGTCGCCGCGCTGCTCGCCGAGCGCCGCCTCACCCCCGACCAGGTCAAGGCGGTCGTGGTCGACAGCGCGTACGACGCAGCCGGTCTGCGCAACGCCGACGCCGCCGGCGCGGGCGGTCTCGACGTCGCCGCCGCCCTGCGCCAGAAGGCCCCGTCGGTCGGCAAGGCCGCGAAGCGCAACGGTGCCGACGACCACCTCGGCGCGGTCCCCGGCAGCCCCCGCGCCTGGGCCCTGCTCATGCAGGCGCTGGCCTCCGGCGACCAGGCCGGTGCCGCCAGCTCCTGGGGCGCGCTGTCCCCCGCCGCCCGCAACTGGGCCGCCCGCAACTGGGCCGGTCTCGACGACGCCACCCGCGAGTGGGCCGCCCGCAACTGGGCCACGAGCGACCTGGCCGGCTGGGGCGAGGAGTGGGCGGCGCGCAACTGGGCCGCCCGCAACTGGGCCGCGAGCAGCTGGGCCGCGAGCAGTTGGGGCGCACGCAACTGGTCGGCACGCAACTGGTCGGCACGCAACTGGGCCGACGCCTGGGACGCCCGCAACTGGAGCGACGAGGAGTGGGCCGCCCGCAACTGGAGCGCCCGCAACTGGAGCGACGAGGAGTGGGCCGCCC